>JAKBKR010000100.1 GCA_021832495.1 bacterium
CCCGAGGGCTGGTGCTCGGTCCAGCCCCCCTCCTTCCCTTCGGCGAGTTCGTTGCAGATCCGGACGTTCCCAAACGTGCCTCGTATCATGACCTCATGGTTCCCGCGGCGCGATCCGTAGGTGTTGAACTCCCCGGGCGGGACCCCGTGCTCGCGCAGGTACTTCCCCGCAGGGCTCTCCTCGGGGATCTCCCCCGCCGGAGAAATGTGGTCGGTGGAGACGGCGTCTCCGAACAGCGCGAGGACTCTAGCGTTCTCGAGCAGGACCCCACCCTGCGGGACCTGCCGAGCGAGCTCCGTGAAGTATGGCGGTTCTCGCAGGTAGGTCGAACCCTCTGGCCAGCCGAAGCTCTCTGCAGGCGGAACGTCCAGTGAACTCCAGTGGGGGCCACCCTCGAAGATCGCGCGGTACTCCTCCCGGAACATCCGGGTGTTCACGGAGGCGCCGACCACGGTTCGGACCTCCTCGCGGGTCGGCCATAGATCCTTCAGGAAGACCGGATTCCCTGAGCGGTCGACCCCCAGAGGCTCTCGGGTCAGGTCGAGGTCAGCCCGACCCGCCAGGGCGTAAGCCACGACGAGCAAGGGCGACCCCAGGAAGTTGGCCCGGACGTGATTGTGGATCCGGGCCTCGAAGTTGCGATTTCCGCTGAGCACGCTCGCCAGAAAGACGTCGTAGTTCCTCACCGCCTGCTCGGCCCCCGGGACCAGAGGTCCGCTGTTGCCGATGCAGGTCGTACACCCGTAGCCTACGAGGTCGAACCCGATCCTCTCGAGGTCTTCGAGGAGCCCGGCGCTTCGAAGGTAGTCGGTGACCACTTTCGAGCCGGGGGCGAGGGAGGTCTTGACCCACCAGGGAGGGCGGAGCCCGCGCTCTGCCGCCTTTCGGGCGAGCAGCGCCGCACCGACCATCACCTGAGGGTTCGAGGTGTTGGTGCAGCTGGTGATCGCGGCGATCGCGACATAGCCGTCCTTGACGTCCCGAGGGTCCCCCGGGGGGTCAGGGCTGAGAGGTCCGGGGTGGGGCGGTGGCGGGTGCGCCTTGCGGTAGTCTCCAAGGGCTCGCCGAAGGACCTCAGGGACGCTGGGCAGTGGGACCGTCTCTTCGGGGTTGCGCGGACCTGAAAGGGAAGGTACTATCGCCGAAAGGTCGACGTCGAAGACCTCGTCGAACTCCGGCTCGGGAACCCCCTCGCCTCCCCACAACCCCATCGACCGAGAATACTGTTCCACGCGCTCGACAAGGGCATCCTCGCGCCCTGTGAGGCGCAGGTAATCGAGGGTGGCGGTGTCGACCGGCCAGAGCGCAGCTGTGGCACCGTACTCCGGGCACATGTTGGATATCGTGGCCCGGTCCGGCACGGCGAGAGCGCCGCGTCCGGGCCCCGTGAACTCGACAAACTTCCCGACGACCCCCCTCTTCCGAAGCTCGCGGGTGATCGTCAGGACGGCGTCGGTGGCGGTCGTACCCCCCTGCATCCGGCCGGTCAGGCGGACCCCGAGCACCTTCGGGAGTCCCAGGAAGTATGGCTCACCGAGGAGGACGGCCTCCGCCTCGATCCCTCCCACGCCCCAGCCCAAGACCGAGACACCGTTCACCATCGTCGTGTGGGAGTCGGTTCCGATGAGCGTGTCCGGGAAGGCGTCCGCGACCCCGTGCCGCTCTCGCCGCACGATCACCTGGGCCAGGTGTTCCAAGTTGACCTGATGGCAGATGCCGTTCCCGGGGGGAACCACACGGAGACCCCGGAAGGACTCCTGCGACCACTTGAGGAACCGATAGCGTTCCCCGTTCCGCTCGTACTCCTTGTCCAGATTGATGGCGAAGGACCGCAGGGTCCCGAAACTGTCGACCTGGACCGAGTGGTCGACGATGAGGTCGATCGGGATGCACGGTTGGATGCGGTGGGGGTCCAAGGCGCGACGCCGGGCGGCCGACCTCATGGCGGCAAGGTCGACCAGGGCCGGGACCCCCGTGAAGTCCTGCATGAGCACGCGCCCTGGATAGAACGGGAACTCCCCGCGAGATCCTGAGTATCCCCCTCGAGCGATCTCTTGGATCACCGAAAGGTCGGTGAAGCGAGGGTCGAAGTTCCGACACAGGTTCTCCAGGAAGACCTTCACCGTAAAGGGGCGGCATGCGACACGCCGAGGGTCCACTCCCTCGAGCCGGTCGGCCCTGTGGACGATCGAGCGTTCACCTCGGATGGAGAAGGTCTCGACCGTGCCCCGGAGGGAGTGTCCCGCCATCGCTCCTCGGCGAGCTGCAGGGATCAGGGACGAGCCCGGCTATGGGACTGGGAAAGGGTGGGCATCCCTTCCGGGAAGGCGCTCGAGAAGCAACAGGGGCAGACGCTCTGCCACAGACGGAGCCCTTCAAGCCGGCCCACATGCTCGGTGCAGCTGAGACAGACCTCGCCCACGGAGCCTGCTTCCCCCGTCTTCCGGGGGAGCGTCGTGCGGGCGATCGTATGGCCCTCCTTGCGACAGAGGTCGCTCACCTCACAGAGGCCCAGGTTCTCCGTCGATCTTCCGCTGGGTTGGCTGTGGTCGTGCGCCCCGGTTGCTCCCGTCTTCGTCGCTTCGGACATGGTACCCCTTGCCTCTCAGTATCCGCGGAACAGCTCGGTCCGTGTGTCGGGCTCCGGGACGCCCATCTCGCGGACGAGAAGGTGATGGAGCTCGCCCACCATCGCCGGCGGACCGCAGAGGTAGTAGACGGGCTGCTCCAGGGAGGCGGTCTCCAATCGGACCAGGTTCGCATCAATCCTACCCGTCCGCCCGGCCCACGGCCGCGAGCCGTCATGAGGACGGGTCACCGACGGGAGCCATCGAAGCCCTCGCCACGCACGGGAAAGCTCCTCCATTTCCTCGCCATAGACGAGCTCGTCTGCGGTGTGACTCGAAGAGAGCATGACGATGGGCGCATGTCTCCCGTCCTGGCGCGCCTGTCGGACCATGCTGCGAAAGGGGGTGACCCCGATCCCACCCGCGAGGAGGACCGCAGCACGCTGATGATCCAGCACGAACGTCCCGAAAGGTCCCCAAAGACGGGCACGGTCACCGGCCTTCATCGCGAAGAGATGAATCTTGAAGGGGCTCGGACCCAGACGAGTGGTGATGGCCAACGCGTCCCGGTCGCCCGGGGCTGAGGAGATCGAGAAGGTCCTCGAAGACCCTCGGGGGTCGCTGACCTCGGGGAGGGTGAGCACGCTGTACTGGCCCGCCTGGAAGCTCCAGGGAAGCCGCGGCCGACCGAAGAAGAAGGTTCTGACGGTGGGAGTTTCCTGTCTTACCTTCAGGAGCTCGGAGGTCCACTCTGCGGGTGCGGACTCTTCCGCGATCGAGGCCTGTTCCATCATCCCTTCTCCCTCCCCCGGTCGGCTCCTTGGAGATCGATCGCGGGTCCCGGCCTCACTTGTAGGTGGACTGGTAGGTCTTTCCCTCGTCATCCCAGATCGTGATGCAACTCCCCTCGCATTCCGTCAGACAGGCATTGCAGAGAATGCACTCGGACCCGAGCTCTGCGACCGACTTTTCGACCCGGAACTTGAACTTGGCCGATACCTCGGGGTCGTCCACAACGTCTGGGAACTCGGACCGGGGATGCATCACGAACACGTTGACCGGGCAAACATCGAAGCAATGGCGGCAGCCCGTGCACTTCTCGATCTGCACCTTGACGTCCATCTCCGTCTCCTACCATGGTGGAAGGCACGCATCGTGGCCGAGGGCCAGGTTCTGCGGGACGTTCAGGCCTCCTCGGGTGGGTGGAACTCGAGGACCCATGGCGAGGGGTCCCCGGCACGCGGTCCCGGAGGGAGCCTTCGCGGGAAGCTCTATGGGCTTGGTGCAGAAGGCGCAGACCGCGCCCCGCTTCTGGAGCTCCCATCGGAGCGCCAGGGCGTACATGGAGGACGTCGGCCGCAGGTTCGGTCTACCTCGACGCCGCCAGATCCACTCGTGGTGCTCTGCGAGCTCCACGATGAGCCGCTCCACGGTGTCGGCCTTGCCGGCGAAATGCTGTTGGGCGAGTTCCCGTGCCTCCTTCCGAGCCCACGATGAAGGGTCCATCTTCCAACTTCCTGGGGGTGCGCCCTTGCCCCCATCGACAACTTCCCCGATGGCTAAGTGTGCGGGCCTAGACGTTTCTAGCTCACGACTTCTTGGAGTCGCCCCGTAGGCTCTCTGCTCCCTGTTGGAGGTTGACCGATGAGGGACGAGGGAACCTTCTACCCTGATACGGGCGAAACCATCTGCAGTCGGTGCCACAGGTTCATGGACGATTGCGTTTGCCGGTGTCCGTACTGCGGAGGCTCGGAGCATTGCCTCTGCGCCGTGGGACCGGATACCGTTACGGGTGGATGACCCGGGGACTGGCGCGGGGTTGGGGTGTAGATGAACAGAGAGCTCTCCTGGATGATCGGCGGGCCGCAGGGGAGCGGTGTCGATTCTGCGGCCAGCATGATGGGCCGGGCCTGCGCCGCAGGGGGACTGTGGGTCTTCGGCAAGCGGGAGTACCATTCGAACATCATGGGGCTCCACAGCTACTTTCAGTTCCGAGCCAGCCCCGTCGAGGTGCGCTCGCACCTCGACCCGGTCGACCTCTTGGTCGCCTTCGAGGAGGAGACGCTCTTCCGACATGCGGATAGCGTTGTCCCGAACGGTTCTATTCTCTACGACCCTGCGAAGGTCGAGAAACCCCTCTCCGAGGTGCGCACCTTCCACGGGATCCAGGCTGGAGCCGTCCGACGGCGGCTGGAAGGCGCCGGCCTCCCGACGACCACGGGGGGCGTCCTGAAGGAGGCGGAGGGACGGGGAGTACTGCTCCATCCCCTGCCCTACGGGGACATCCTCGCCCAGTTCCGGCGTGATCATCCGGAGGTCTCCCCCAGCAAGCTCGTCCGCGCCACCAACACGATGGCGGTCGCTGCGTCGCTCGCGCTGGTCAGGTTCGCCCTGGCCCCGTTGGAGCGCGGGATCCTCCATGTCTTTGCCGCGAAGAAGGAGGTCGGAGAGCTCAACGTGCGGGTCGCTCGGGCGACCTACGAATACGTCAAGGACCACGTGACTCCGTCCCGCATCCCTCCCCTCAGGACCGGAGCTGCGGCAGGAAGGCTGTTCCTCACCGGGACCCAAGCGGTGGCCATCGGGAAAATCCTTGGAGGGTGCCGGTTCCAGACATACTACCCCATCACGCCCGCCTCGGACGAGAGCGAGTGGTTGGAGTCCCACGAGGTCTTCCCTCTCTCGGCTCAGGCTGGTTCGGACCAGCACCAAGGAGGAATCGTCGTCGTCCAGACGGAGGACGAGATCTCGGCGATCACGATGGCCACGGGGGCCGGACTCGCCGGTGCACGGGCCGCCACATCCACGTCCGGTCCGGGATTCTCCCTCATGGCGGAGGGGCTGGGCTTCGCGGGCATTAACGAGGTGCCCGTGGTCGTCACCCTGTATCAGCGGGCGGGTCCCAGCACGGGGCTTCCCACACGCCACGAGCAGGGCGACCTCCGGTTCGCCCTCCACGCGGGCCACGGAGAGTTCCCCAGGATCGTCCTCGCCTCAGGAGACGCCGAGGAGTGCATCTACGATGCAGCACGGTGCCTGAACTACGCGGAACGGTTCCAGACCCCCGTGATCCACCTTGTCGACAAGGCCCTTGCGAACAGCAACTCCCTGGTACCGCCCCCATCACAATCGCTGATCCACATCGACCGCGGGAAGCTCCTGGAGCACCCTCCTGCGAATACTGGCCCCCCCACCTACCTGCGGTTCGACCCGTCCGCCGAGGATGGGGTCTCTCCCAGGGTTGCGCTGGGACAGGAGGGCTTCCCACCTTTCTGGCACACGGGGGACGAGCACGACCCGCATGGTCACATCGACGAGGACCCCGAGAACCGTCGCCTGATGATGGAGAAGCGGGAGGCGAAGATGCGCGCGGCCGCGCGGGAGATCCCCACGGAGGAGAAGGTCGCTTGGCACGGACCGAAGGAACCCGAGACGGTGGTGGTCAGCTGGGGGTCAACGAAGGGGGCGATCCTGGACGCGCTCGCCGCCCTCGAGCGCAAGGGCCGGAGCCTGGGCTTCCTCCAAGTGCGTCTGCTGGACCCGTTTCCCTCGGCGGAGGTCAAAGAACTTCTGAAACGGGCGAAGCGGCGAATCGTGATCGAGACCAACTTCTCAGCTCAGCTCGCGGGTCTCGTCGCGGAGAAGACCCAGATCGTCATGGACCATCACCTCGTGAAGTTCAATGGGCGACCGCTGTCTCAGAACGAGGCCGAGGAAGCGCTGGAGACCGCGCTGGGACCGGAAGCCCCCGCGAGGATCGTGATGACGCATGGCCGGTGAGGCGCACGATTTACGGACCGATGTTCCCCAGGACTGGTGTCCTGGCTGCGGCGACTATGGTATTCTTGCGGCGGCGCAGTCCGCGCTGAAGGAGATGGCCATCCCGTTCCAGCGGCTGGCCGTCTTCTCAGGGATCGGGTGCCACGGCAAGATCGCTCACTTCCTCAACCTCAGCGGCGTCCACACTCTCCACGGCCGGTCGCTTCCGTTCGCGGTGGGTGCCAAGCTCGCGAATCCCTCCTTGGAGGTCCTCTGCTTCGCTGGGGACGGGGACGGACTGGGGATCGGGGTGGGCCATTTCGTCCACGCTGGGCGCCGGAACGTCGACCTCACCTACGTCATCCACGACAATGGGGTCTACGGCCTCACGAAGGGCCAGGCTTCGCCTACGTTGAGCCTGGGTACCCAGACGAAGTCCCTCCCGCAGCCGAACATCAACGCCGCCGTGAACCCCCTGGCCCTCGCGCTGACCTCGGGGGCAACCTTCGTCGCCAGGAGCTACGCCTTCGATCTCCGCCACCTCAAGGAGATGTTGAAGAGAGCCGTGGCCCACCGCGGATTCTCTGTCCTTGACGTGCTGCAACCCTGTCCGACCTACAACGACGTGAACACGCGGGCCTGGTACTCGGGGGAGGACCGAAAGGACCTCACGACCCAGCGGCCGATCCCCCGTGTTCGACGGCTCGACGGGGCGGCATGGGACCCCGTGGTTCCTGAGAACGCGAGCCCCGAGTTCGCGAACCGCAAGCTCCTAGCGGCTCTCGAGAAGGTCACCGACCCAGGAGAGGACCTCCCCATCGGGGTATTCTTCGAGAATCGCGCCATCGCTCCCTACACGGACCGGATCGCTCGGCGCATCCCGTTCTA
>JAKBKR010000101.1 GCA_021832495.1 bacterium
CTGTGGGTTTGCAGGTGATGCTGGTCGTGTTTGCGGTGGAGCACCCGATCGGGAGCCCCGACCAGACGAAGTGATCGCTCCCGCTACCGGGTGTGGCCGTGGTGGTCAAGACCACCGTCTGCCCGACATCCAAGGAAGTCCGGCTGGCCACCGGAGTGCTTACGGTCGGGTCTGGGGAGACGACCACGGGGAAGCTGCCCACGCTCTTCGACACCCCGTTCCCGTCCACCACCATCACCGCGGCTGAGAAGGATGTCCCCCCCGCCGACGCCGAGGGGGTGCAGTTCAACCAGCCCGTGCCTCCGCTCCATGCGCTGACACATCCATCGGACGGACCGACACCGCTCCAGGAGAACGTGTAGGTGCCGGCACCGGCCGTGGCCGATGCCGTGAACACGACCGTCTGCCCCACGTCCATGAACGGCCGGGCCGGGGGAAGGCTGACCGTCAACCCGAGTCCCATCGCAGGGTCGACCGTGTAGGGGAGGACCGGGCTCGGGGTCGTCTTCCCGTTCGAATCCGTGACCGAGACGGACACGGTGAACGGGCTCCCGGTTGCCGAAATCGGGGTACATGTGAGGGTGGGGAGGTTGGTGGCCCCGCAGCCCAGGTTCGCGGACGAGACAGACCAAGCGTAGACATCTCCCCCCGAACCTCCCGAGACGGTGCTCGAGAACGTCACCGTCTCACCCACGTCCGCGGAGGCCGGTGTCACCGGGCTGATCCCGATCACCGGGTCCGAGTAGACCATGACCGACGCCGTCGTGCCGGATACGCTGAGACCGTTACCATCGACGGCGGTCACGGAGACCGTGAACGTCCCGGGCCGCGTTGGGACGCAATTGATGCTGTAGAGTCCCGAGGTCGGAACCATTAGTGGACACCCCGAGACTGTGGAGGAATTGGTCCAGGTCATGACCAGCGGAAGGTCACCTCCGCTCACGGCCAAAGTAAAGGTGACCGACATTCCAACGTCCACGGAAGTGGCCGAGGAGGTGAGGGAGGTCAGCGCGGGAGCCGGAGAGACCACGAACGGGGCATCGGTCAAGGAGACGCTCATCCCATTCGAATCGGTCACGGTGAACACCGGAGTGAACGTTCCCGGGACCTGGGGGGTGCACGAAAGCACCCAGACGTCCGAGGTATTACATCCCGTCGGAAGCCCCGTCCATTGCAGGGCATCTCCTCCGCTACCGCTGGTCCCGCTTGCGGTGAGGGCCAACCCCTGCCCCATATCGACGGTCCCACGGCTATTCACCACGGAGGTGACTGTGGGGGGTGGGGAAACAACGATGGCAATCTTCCCGGAAGAGACCGTCACGCCATTCCCATCCGTAACGGAAGCCATGGGGAAGAACGTCCCTTGGACCGTGGGGGCACAGGTAACGTTGAGCGTGGAGGTCCCCGAGCAACCCGACGGAAGTCCGGACCATGCGTAGAGGGCGCCTCCCGCGGGGACAGTGACCTGGGCCGTGACGAGGACCGTTTGACCCACGTCCAAGGCCGACCTGTCGGCCGTTATCGACAGGAAGGCGGGTACCGCGAACACATCGAGGGAAACCGGTGCGCTCGCAGCAAGGACAGACACGCTGTTGCTGTTCGCATTGGCCACATAGACTTCTCCCAGCACCGGATCGAGGGCGATCCCCAGGGGGTTGGACCCCACCGGTACCGTGTTCAATGTGAGACCCGAGTAGGGGTCGAGGATGGTGACGGCGCCGGACCCCGAAACCGATCTTGTGGTGATATAGAGATCGCCGTCCGCGGGTACGACCATCACGCCGATGGGGGATGGCCCTGTGGAGAGCACACCCACCACGGTGTCGGTTCGGCCCGATATCACGCTCACATTGTTGCTCGCGGAGTTGGTGACGTACAGATCCCCGTTGGCGCTGTCATAGGCGATCCCCTGGGGGCTTGACCCAAGGCCCGAGATGTTACCCAGGTTCGTGACGATCGAAGAGGATCCGCTGAGGACGGTCACGGTATCCCCTTTCTCGTTGACGACGTAGACCTGCTCGTTCGCGCTGTCAAAAGCCTCGGCGACGGGATCGGAGAACCCCGACAGTGTGAGGTAGGCGCCGATCACGACGGTGCAGGCATAGATCACACTGACCGTCGTCCCCAGACCGTTGTCCCCGTTCGCCACGTACATGTCACAATTGACCGGATCGAAGACAATGGCATCGGGCCCGGCAGGGACCGGGATGGTCTGCAATATGGCTAGGGTGAATCCGGAAACGATGTAGACCGAATTCGTGCTGAAGCTCGTGACGTAGATGTTGTTCGTGACGGTATCGTAGGCGAGGGCCACGGGATCCGGGATGGATATCTGGTTGACCACGGAGCGGGTGAGGTCGTCGATTACGCTCACATTGTTCCCGGCCGAGTCCGCGACGAAGGTTTCCCCCCTTCCCGGATCGTACGCCACACCCTGCGGGGAGTTTTGGACCAGTACAAACGCAAGGATGGAACTGGAAGAAGAGTGGAAGCCGTCCGAGTCCGTCACCGAAACCTGAACATTGATGTTCCCCGGGGAGGATGGCGTGCAGGTGAGGACCGGTCCGTCGACAGTGGTGCAGCCCTGAGGCAGTCCGCTCCAGAGATAGTGAAGACCACCGGAACCTCCCGCCGTCGTGGCCGTGAACACCACGGACTGTCCCACGTCAGCAAAGGTGCGGGAGGCGGCGAGGGTTGCGACCTCCAGGGTGGAGTAGACCTCGAGATTCCCGGAGATCACGAGGGGTGTGACAAATCCCAGTGAGTCGACGGCGTTGAGGTTGATCGAAAAATTGCCCGCGGCCGTTGCAGTACAGCTGATCGTAGGGACCGAACTGCTCGTCGGACAGGAGAGCCCGAGACCTCCCGCAACGTTCCACGCGTAGGAAACGGCACCCGTTCCTCCCGTTTCATGGGTTGAAAAGACGACCGTGCCGCCAGGCTCGGTGGAACTGACCGAGGCTGTGGGAGCGGTAACGATGGGGTCGGGATTGACCGTGAACGAGATCGCCGGGCTGTTCGCCACGACGCCGTTCGAGTCCGCCACGGTAAGGCTGACCGCATACGTGCCCGCGGCATTGGGGGTACAGACTACTTGGACACTGGTCCCCGAGATGGATTCCGCGCCACATCCGAGGGCGGCCGCCAAGTTGAGGGGGGACGCGGAATATCCTCCGGACCCCAACGATGCGGTCGATGTGAAGGTGACGCCCATCCCGACGTCCGCGGCGGCCAAAGGGCTGGTCGGCTGGGAAAGGACCGGGTCGGCCAGGACCGCCAAGGAGAAGACGGATGAAGAGACGGAGACCCCGTTCGAATCCGTGGCGGTCACACCGACGGTGAAGGGATTCCCGACCGTCGAGGTGGGCGTACAGGAGAGCCGTGCGGTATCCACCGTGTTGCACCCGGGAGGAAGACCGGTCCATGAGTAAGAGAACGTCCCGGTGCCCCCCGACAGGGCCACGGAGAACACGTCGGTCTGGCCGACATCCACGGAACTCGCCGTGCCGGTGAAGCTCGCCACCGTCGGATCAGCGTAGATACGGAGGGTCGTGGTCGGGGCGACAACGGTGAAGTTGTTCGAGTCGGTCACGGAAACACCGACCGGGAAGCTCCCGGTCGATGAGGACGGTTGGCAGGATATCGACGAGCGGTCGGCGCTCGGGCACTCGGTCGGCAATCCCATCCACACGTAGGAGAATGTCCCCGTGCCTCCCGTCGGGGATACCGATAACGTGGCGGCCTGGCCCCAGTCGACGGAAGGGGGGGCGAGAAGCGGCGCATTCGCTGCCGGGTCCGGGTACACGCTCACATCGATCGATGTGGACACCGTGCTGCCCAGCACGTCTTGTACGCTGAAGGTGACCGTGTAGGTCCCCGCACTGGTCGCCAGGCAAGCCCCGGAGATGAGGGTGTACCCCAAGGGGTCGACCGAGCAGCTCATGCCCGTGGGAGGAGTGAGCGAGACTGAGAGTTGGTCACCACCTGCCCCCTGGCCGAGGAGCTGGGCGGAGAAGAGGATTGTTTGACCCACATCCAGGCTAGCCGGCGGAGATTTGACTGGAGCGGATAGCGTTGGAACCACGCTCACACTATTCAAACGATAGTTCGTGACATAAACCGCCCCGTTCTCGTTGTCATACGCCACTCCATTCGGACCATTCATCGAGACCGTACCCACCACGGCATTTGTCGCTCCCGAGATCACGCTCACATTGTTCGAACCATAGTTCGACACATACACGTCCCCGTTTCCGCTGTCGTACCCCACTGCACTGGGGCCCGTCCCAACTGGGACAGTAGCCACTACTGTATTTGTCGCCCCGGAGATCACGCTCACGGTGTTAGAAAACCAATTCGTAATGTAGACGTAGCCATTCGCGCTGTCATATCCTACACCCTCAGGGAGGCTCCCAACCGGGATAGTGGCCACCACCGCATTTGTCAATCCCGAGATGACGCTCACAGAACCTGCACCGTAATTCGCCACGTAGATGTCGCCATTTGCGCTGTCATACCCAACGTCAAAGGGGTGCCCCCCCACTGCGACTGTGGCCACCACCGCATTCGTTGTCCCCGAGATCACGCTCACATTGTTCGAACCATAGTTCGACACATACACATCCCCGTTCCCGCTGTCATATGCTACGCCATAGGGGCTAGTCCCTACGGATACCGTAGCCACTACGGTGTTCGTCACCCCAGAAACCACACTAACAATATTAGCGCTAGCCACGTAGACGTGCCCGTTGCCACTGTCATATCCTATACCCGTAGGTTGGGACCCGAGCGGGATTGTGGCCACTAGGGTGTTTGTCACCCCAGAAACCACACTAACTATACTAGCGCCAGTCGCCACGTAGATGTCCCCATTGTCTGGGTCGAAGGCCTCTAACCCAGGCAAGTTCCCTACCCCAACGGTGGTCGAAACTGTGCCAGTCGTCGGGGTCCCTCGAAGGAGAGGACTCACCGCTCGCACCGCCAAAAGGGTCGAGATTACACTCACGGAGTTCGAACCCGAGTCCGCTACATACACATCCCCATTCCCGCTGTCATACGCCACATGCCAAGGGCTAGCCCCGACCGAGATGGTCGCGACCACGGTGTTGCTCACGTCAGAGATCACACTCACTGTGTTCGCCGCATAGTTAGCCACATAGATGTTCCCGTTTCCACCGTCATATGTCACGGCAACAGGATTCGCCCCCACTGGGATTGTGGCCACCACAGCATTCGTTGTACCGGAGATCACGCTCACATTGTTCGAAACATAATTTGCCACAAAGATGTTCCCGTTTCCGCTGTCATACCCCACTCCATGAGGGTATGTTCCCACTGGGATATTATCCACCACCGTATTCGTCACACCAGAGATAACGCTCACATTGTCTGTACCGCTGTTCGACACGTAGATGTTCCCGTTTGCGCTGTCATATCCCACTCCAAACGGGCGCGTTCCTACCGGTATAGTAGCCACTACCTTGTTCGTTACACCGGAGATCACGCTCACATTGTTCGAAAAGAAGTTCACTACATAGACATCCCCGTTTGTGCTGTCATAACCCACTCCTTGGGGACTCGTCCCCACCGGAACGGTGGCCACCACCTTGTTCGTCACACCGGAGATCACGCTCACATTGTTCCAAAAGGAGTTCGCCACGTACACATCCCCGTTTGTGCTGTCATAACCCACTTCTTCGGGGGTTGTCCCCACCGGAACCGTGGCTACCACTGAGTTTGTCGCCCCGGAGATCACGCTCAATGTGTTCGCACCAGAGTTCGCCACGTACAGGTCCCCGTTCTGATTATCATATGCGACTGACGTCGGGGTGCTGCCAACGGTGATCTGGGTGATCACGCCGCCAGTATCATACCTCGGCGGACTTGTCAGGGCAGTGGTTACGGGAGCTTCCACGGTTAGGTCCGCACTTGAGCGCCCAGCGACTATGGGTATCGAACCAGAGGTACCAGCTCCGGCGACGGATAGTGCCCCTTCGCTGGAGGGTCCAGCCGCAGAACCAGCAGCCATACCCACCTCCGACGGGCCCGGCGAGGTGGAAGGAGTGGTGGGCAGTCGAACCGAGGATGCTCCGGCAACGGTCGACGCTCCGGATGGGATGGCGGAGGTGGCCGCGCTCTCCAAGGTAGACGTACCCATCCATTTCCCGGATGGTTCCGCTGATGCGGTGAGGCCGCTCCACTCGCTTACAGTTGCTGATGTGGGAGCGTGGCTCACGTTTCCCACAGCAGAAGTTGCCCCCACCGGGACTACGAAGGGTGATAGGACGAAGAGCCCCACGATGAACAAGGGAAGAACCCATCCCGTCAAGCATTGATTAGGCGAGCCACGCCTCCCAGAATAGCGAGGATCCGCGGGTCGATAGCAGTCAGCGTGTCCCTTCTCGGCAGGTGAGGAGGTCTCCATGGAACGAGACATCAGTAGGTGGGATAAGAACCCTCCGCTGATATTCTACCGCATTCAGTCCGGGCGAGACGATCGATCGTTGAGACCCTCACCCAAGCAAGCCAGCTCCCCGGAGTCTCCCTCCATGAGTTATATACGCACCCCATCTTCCCCCATCGCATGTCAAGGCACCTCACCCCGCCCCTCGCCTGCCTCCTCGTGCTCGTTCTGCTGGGGTCCTCGCTTGCCGCCGCCCCGGCTTCGCTCACACACTCCCCTGCGACTTCCCCAACCGTTCTCCCTTCTTCCCCAGCCCTTCCCGCGTACCCGCCTCGTTCCGCCTATCCCGTGACATTCCTTGAGTACGGCCTTCCTTCCGGCACGAACTGGACAGCGACCTTGAACGGGACGAGCTCCACGTCATCCTCAGTCTCGATCACCTACAACATGCCGAACGGTAGCTACCTCTTCTCCATTCCGTCCGTCGTCGGCTACTCACCAACCCCATCGGGGGGAAACGTCCTCGTGGCAGGAGCGGCGTTCGAGGTCCCCATCCATTTCGTCGCGGCCCTCGTTGGGAACACCCTCTCACTGTACAACAATACCCTCATGCCCGGGAATGCGACCGCGCAAAGCGGGATCCAGCCCATCTCCGATGCCTTCGATCCAGCCCACGGGACCCTCTTCGTCGATGACTACGCATCGGACAATGTGGCGGAGGTGGATGTCGGGACGGGGGCCGTGGTCGGATACACCCCGCTGTCCGGGACCCCTT
>JAKBKR010000102.1 GCA_021832495.1 bacterium
GGATTCGCCCGGGACGCTGGTGAGGGAACCACCCCTCTCCGCCGTGCGGGATTAGCTGGATCGCACCAACCTTGTCGGCCAAGGGGACGACCGACGGGTTGTGGCGAATCCGGATCAGTTGCATAACCTTCCGCTTCTTGTCCTCGAAGAGCGGGTCGGCGGAGGTCTACCAGGTGCGGATCGACTGGTGGGAGACCTCGTCCTCGTGGAGGATCAGCCGCAGCCACTCCTCGCTGATCGATTCGGCAATGCCGCGTTGCACCGCCTGCTCTAGCAGGCGGGAGAGGGACCACTGGGCGTAGGGAAGACCGAGGTCGCGAGGGCGACTGAGGGCAAGGGCAACCAGCGCCTTGCGCTGATCGTCGGTAAACTTCGGGGGACGCCCCGGACCCCACTGGGGCCGAAGCATCGCCATCCCGTGCTCGTTGAAGGCGCGGATCACTCCGCGAATGTAGTCCTCGCTGGCCAGGGCGATGAGCGCGATTCGCGGGGGGGTATTCCCTTGGTAGCTCGCGAGGATGATCTGGGCGCGTTTGAACTCGATCGCGTTCTGGCCGTGGCGAACGATACGTCGGAGCTTCTGTCCTTCCTCGAGCGTGAGGTCGCGGACCCGTAGCACCATGCCGACGGGATAGCCAACCCCCGGAAAGTACTATCGATCCAAACGTCAGCAAACGTCAGGCAACTTTACCGGCCGCGCCACTAGTTCTACTGTGTCAGTAAAGTAGAACACCGACCGCACCAGGCAGATGGGTGGTCCCGGGGCCGGGATCTAGCGTACGTCAATCGAAAGGTGGTGATTGAGCTGCGGACATGTCGTTCAGGGCGCGCGAGGAGACCCTCGGGCGTGGAAACAACGGGGTAGTCGTGCTGTCGATAGGAACGCTAGCGGCCGAGGGGGGAAAGTTGGGCCCTCTCGGCCGCCAGAAACCCATACGCCGCGATACAGAGGGTGGCGTAGTGATGGCTGAGCGAGACGACCACGTGGCAGCTGTCCTCCTTCCCGAGGTTGCCGCAATATTGGCGGCCAACCCCCACGGAGTGGATTCCCTTCTTGAGGATCTCCGGGTCGTCGATCGAGCAGGCCATCATGCCGCCATGACGATCCATCTGGTCGAGTACATCTCGATCGGAGATCCGCACCAGCGATCGATCGTCCCATGGGGCGAGAGGGCCACGAAATGGTGGAGCGACTGATGACGCGCCGAGACGTGCTGAGGATCTATCCGGGCGGCCAGGGGCTCGATGCCCTTCCACTCGCCCGGTAGACAGAGGCCGACCAGATAGGCTCGCAGAGGTTCGTGGCGGTCCTGGTGACCGACGGCGGAGGTGAGACGCTCAAGATACTCGTCAAAGCGACGCTGCCCGATGGCGACGGTCGAGGGTATGGTCCATGGTAAGGGACATGGGTTATGGCCTTATGACACAGTAGAACTGGGTTAGCACTTGGACGGTGGCGGGGACCTGGTGGAGGCGGGCTACAGCCTCCATGGAAACCGGAGGACGAAGGAGGGAAGCCGGCACCCCGACCGGAACGCCCTGTTCGAGCACATCAGCCCCACCGGAATCAAGCTGCAGAAGGCGAGCCAGCCGGTTATCTCGGTGGATACGAAAAAGAAGGAGCTCGTCGGCGACTTCAAGAACGCCGGTCGGGAGTGGAGGCCCGTGGGATTGCCGAAGAGGGTCCGGGGCCACGACTTCCTCATTCCCGAGAATGGGAAGCGGTTCCCTACCGGGTCTACGACCTGACGCGGAACCCTGGGTGGGTCAGTGTGGGGATCGATCACGACACCGCCAGCTTCGCGGTCGGAACGATCCGTAGGTGGTGGCAGAAGATGGGGCGACCGGCCTACCCGACGCCACGTCGCTGCTGATCACCGCCGATTCGGGAGGCAGCAACAGTGCCCGCTCTCGTCCGTGGAAGTGGGGGCTCCAGCGATTCGCGAACCGAACGGGGCTGATGATCGTGGTGTGTCACTTCCCCCCGAGGACGAGTAAATGGAACAAAATCGAGTATCGTCTATTATCGTTCAACACGCAGAACTGTAGGGGGCGGCCGCTGACCAGTCTGGCGACGATCATCAGCCTGATCGGGTCGACACGGACCCAAACCGAGCTGTGGGTGCGAGCCGAGTTGCACCCGAGGAGGTATCCGAAGGGACGAAAGGTCCCTGACGAAGAGATTGCCCGACTCGACATCCAGTCGGAGTCATTCCACGGAGAGTGGAACTATGTCATTCGCCCGAGGCTATCAACGGCGGTTTGACACGTCTGTTCCCTCACGGGTCCCTAGTCCCGTCTGGGCTCGGAAGCGGTGCAGGAGCTCGCCGTAGGCGAGACCTCCGGTATCCCACAGACAAATTCGGAACCTCTCGACCAGCTCTTCCAAGGTCGGCGCCGGGCGCGGGAAATTGCCCTTGTGCACTTGACACTAATAGACCGTGCAGCAACCTAGTCCCGTCAGGGACCGCCATTCATGCCGAACCCGGAACGAGACCCGAAAGAGCCGGGTGACATCGCGGCCGGGGGCGCCGCCGAGTTCCAATGCCCGGACTGCGGCCAGGCGTTCAAGACCGCCCAAGGACTTGCCGTCCTTCGTCGGCTCGCCCATTCGACGAGCACTTTCTCAGAACTCGACGCCCGTGAGACGAAGACCGTCGAACGCGAAGCAGCCGTGAAGAGACGGGAGGCAGAGCTCAGCCGGCAGGTCGGCGCCGCCCGTCGAGCGGACGCCGCCCTCCGACGCCGCGAGGAGGCCCTCCGCGGCGCAGAGGCGGTTCCCGAGCGCGAACGGATCGGCACAACAGCCGCTCGGGAGATCGCACAGCTACCGGAGTTCCGTTTGGGGGCCATCCTTAGAGTCACCGGAGTAGACTACCGTCTCACCGAGTCTGGGCTCGTCCACGTATACTTCCCATCCGGGGAGAAGACCAAGATCGCCCTGGGTTCGTGGTTCCGTTTCAACGCACGTGCTTACCGGGTCCAAGATGGGCGTCTGAGCGCGGATTCGACGGCGGACGTTCTTGGCCGTTTCCTCGGAGAGGAGGACTGACACATGCTGCCTCGGTTCATCCGGACCTACGCAACCTTCGAGGAGTGGTCGACGGCCCGACCGTACCGATCCCCCTACGTAGCCCGCCGCATTGAGCGGACCCACGCCCGTTACCCCTCCGCGACCCTCGGCCAGCTCCGCCGCCACCTGGGATCGGGCCGGTCTCCGTTGTCCGGGGTCCCACGCGCGCCCCCATCCCGCCCTCCGGCGTCCGAGCGGGTCGCACGATCTACGGAGGGGGCCGAGCGGGCGGTGGACCTACTTCGGCTCGAGGAGCGATGAGAGGAGTCGCCTCTCGGCCTTCAGGCGGTGGTTCACCAACGTGGAACTGGAGAGGCCCAGCTTCCGGGCCAGGGCGCTGGAGCTGATCCGACGGGGGCGATCGTAGTACCCGAGCCGGTACGCGGCGCTCACCACGCGGCGTTGCTGGTCGGTGAGCGCGTTGAGCGGAGATTGGGGGGGAAGCTGGTAGTCCGATAGGGAGACGACCCGGTGCCGGTACCTCATTCTACGAAACGCCGAGAGGAGGCGAGCCACTTCGGCGCTGCTCCCGACGAAGGTGATCCTCGCCCGGTCCTCCGCCACCTCCATCGGAGGCACGATGTACCCGGTTTCGAACTTGAGCCCCAGCCGCCGACAGAGCGGGACGGCGGACCCGACCTTCATGAGGCAGGTGAACGCCCCGTCGGCCTCGACCAGCAGTTGCAAGCCGGGTCCGAAGGACCTCTCTAGTTCGGCGAACCGGACGTGAGGGTCGCGGGGCCGTATCCGGACGACGGAGGTCGCTCCGGCCGGCCCCTCTCGCAGGACCTGGACGAGGACGAACGACTCAAGGCTTCGATAGAAGGTCGCGGCGCCTTTCATCTGGATGAACTCGTCGAGCGGCAGTTCGACCACGAGCCGGCGCATGCTCCGCGACAGGCGTGATGTAGATTAGGTTGAACCCTAGCGAGCATATCCGCTAGTATCGCTATATCTCGACACCGGTCCCTCGCAGCAGGGGTTTCGACGCATGAAGGTCTTTGTTACGGGAGCGACGGGGTTCGTGGGTTCGGCGGTCGTCCGGGAGCTGCTCGACGCGGGGCACCAGGTTCGGGGGTTGGCTCGCTCGCCCGAATCTGCCGCTTCGCTCGCCGCGCTCGGGGTTACGGTGCACCGCGGATCGCTCGACGATTTCGAGAGCCTTCGCCGTGGAGCAGTCGCCTCCGACGCGATCGTCCATACCGGCTTTATCCACGACTTCACGAGGTTCGCGGAGAGCTGCGAGATCGATCGACGCGCGATCGATGCCCTGGGCGCCGCGATCGAAGGATCGGACCGGCCGCTGGTCGTGACCACCGCGGCCGCGGTTCTGCCGAGCGGCCCCCTCGCGGTGGAGGGAGATCCCGGGCTTCCCCCTTCGGTCGGTTACCCCCGCGCGTCGGAGGCTACAGCGCGCTCCCTGCTGTCCCGCGGGGTCCACTCGGTCGTCGTTCGACTCCCCGCCTCGGTCCACGGGGACGGGGATCACGGCTTCGTTCCCCGGCTGGCCGCCTTCGCCCGGGAGACGGGCGTCTCCGCCTATATCGGGCCGGGGACCAACCGCTGGGCGGCCGTGCACCGTCTCGATGCCGCCCGGGTCTACCGGCTGGCGGTCGAGCGGGGTCCCGCGGGCGCGACCTACCATGCGGTCGCGGACGAGGGCGTGCCGTTCCGGGAGATCGCGGAGGTCGTCGGCCGTCGCTTGGGGGTGCCGGTCGTCAGTCGGACCCCCGAAGCGGCGAAGGAACACTTTGGCTGGTTCGCCCCGTTCGCCGCATTTGACGGTCCCACCTCCAGCGAGCGGACTCGGACCGAGTTGGCTTGGGCGCCAACGCGACCGGGGCTCATCGCCGACATCGACCGACCGGGCTACTTCGCGGTCTAAAGGGTGGGAATCCACGCTCGCCCTGCCGGGAGGGGTGGGGGTCGGTGGTCGCGCGGGACGAGTTCGGGGCCCAGCGCCTCGTTCCGATTCGCGAGCCGAGCGAGGCCCGGTCCGACCCGCAAGCACCCGCCCCACCCGAATACGGCTCCCCCATTCTCGTCCCCTCTCATCGCCCCGGCGCCCGGCTTGGGCGGCCGCTCGCACCTCGACCGGTTCGATGGACTCTACGCTTTGCGTCTCGTTTCGAAAGTTCGCGGTACTTTCGGGTACGGCCGGGCAGCCGCCACCAGCCCGCCTCCGTTGGGTCGGGGCCGGTGCGCTCGGCTCGCATCCGTTGAGCAGACAGGAGCGCACGAGCGTCGGCCCGCAGGCCTAAACGCAGCGTCCCAATTTATTGCGCAGCGCCACCGATGTCTCTCGTTCGGGGGCGGCAATCATCGAAGGTGCTCTCCACCGCCTCGGCGATCGAGTCGAGGGTGAGCAAGTACCGATTGTGCAGGCAAGGCCGCCGCGTGAGCTTCCACACCCTCTCGATCGGGTTGAGCTCGGGGCTCGCCGCCGGTAGGAACGATAGCTCGCACCGCCCTGTCCGCTCCGCCCGCCAGAGATTGCGGCCCAAATGTTGGCAAACGAACGCGAGACCGCGGCTGGCGTTCGGTTAATCAGGTAGGCGACTTCGAGAACGTCGCGACTTGTTGCGCTGTATCGTTGCTTATCTTTAGGGCAGGCGTCGAAAGCGACGAATCACTCCTCGCGGGTCCAATCCCCCCGACGCACGAAATGGCTCGGAGTGCTTGCGTCCGCCTGACGGTCGCTCACGGCCTCGCGGTGCTCCGCGGCGGAAGTAGCTTCTCCTCTTCGGAAGTGATATTGAAGAGGTTGAGCGTCAACCTATCGAGTCGAGCTTCAAGCTCGTCCATCTCCCCAAGATCCTCCTTGTAGCGGTCGATTCCCTCGACGAGTTCGCTATGTCGAGCATGGGCTTCGGTGAGATCTTGAGCAAGTTTCGCGATAGCTGCGCTGGACTCAGCCGCGCCTTCGAGGGGGGAGCGGTTCTAGGAACTGCCGAGCATGGTAAAACCATCCGCCTTGGAAAGGCGAACTGATCAAGTGATGGTAGAACTCGATCGGTCGCGAGTTGAGCACACCGGGTGCATAGAAAAACGCACTCTCCGACCGATCCTTGAGGACGATGCCATACCCACCCCCCACATCTCCAACGAATGCACACTTACCGCCCAGGTCGAAGCTGAACCTCCCGCGGAGTGAGAGATTCGGAGTGAAGATGCGGGAAAAGGGGAACTGTTGCAGTTCACTGATTTGAGGGACCTGAACGCGTGCGGCCTACCTAAATGTGGTCTTGAGGGACGAACTCTTCCAGTCCCTCGGGTCGACAGTCTTCCTGCCTCCTCATCAGCCCGTCGACCGGTCCCTTTGGGTCACTTGGCCCCTTGACGTAGGTGGAGAAATTCAGCCCACTATTTCCGTTTTCGTCAGGGGTCGTCCAAGGACAGTTCGATGGTCGCCTCGAAGCATATCGTGGGAGGAAGGCCACCCATACCTCGGACCCTGAGCTCAACCATCCCGTGGTCTTTGTGGTGCGGGATTGACGTAAGGCCCGATGGGCGAGTCGTTCGCCGCCATGTGCACGTTCGCAAGTCGTCCCTCGTCGGCCTCGGTAAGGAAGGGACCAAGCTCGCCGCCCGTATGAAGCTCGGTAAGGCCGCTGCCGCCGACCCATCCTTCTTCATCGACTAGAAGAAGCGCCTCCTCGCGATGGGGAGGGCGGAGGCACGACGTGTGGGACTTCCTTGGGCGACCATCAAGCGGTGGAAGAAGCGACTCCAGGACGGACTGCCGCTTGAGAACGGGCACGGGGGAAGGGCGTTGGCTCGATTGAAGACGGCCCTCTTGGCGGGCGGGACCTGAGGGGGCGGGTCTTGGCGCGGGGGTGGGCTCGGCTGGAAGCCTCCCTAGTATAGCGCCGAGGGTCCATGGGGCGCTATATTACGGAGGCTCGTAAGTAGGTCCACTTCGACCCGCCCATCGGTCCTTTAAATACCCCCGTCCCCGCCCAGCCGCCCCCAGCCTCAGCGGCTCTACGGCGAGCCCCCGCCCGGTACCCGAGTGGGTGGGGGAGCCTCCGACGAAGGTTGGGGC
>JAKBKR010000103.1 GCA_021832495.1 bacterium
ATCGGTTGCATCAAGGAGTTCGGAGAGAGTCGTACTCTCCCCTCCGGGCAGGACAAGCGCTTGTAATCCTTCAAGGTTTTTTGGGGAGTCAACGAGGATCGCGCGATCGCTCCCCAAAAGTCGCCGGAGCACACCAAGATGCTCCGGGACATCCCCCTGAAGAGCTAGCACGCCAGCGGTTCGAGCGTTCCCCATGGGGACTAAGCGTGCGACCGCAAAGTCGAGAGGATCTCCTTGGCTTTGTCAATCCGCACCGTGCCGGACCGGGCCAAGGCTTCGGCGACCCGATCCACCTCGGAAGCATTCGCTCCGGCGGCCATGGCAACATTTCGCGCGTGGAGCGACATGTGTCCCTTCTGGATCCCTTCGGTCGCGAGAGCGCGGAGCGCGGCGAAGTTCTGGGCGAGACCCACCGAGGTAATGACCCGAGCGAGTTCTTCCGCTCCCGAGATACCCAACAACCGGACGTTCAGCCGGGCCGTCGGATGCGAAACGGTGGCTCCCCCAACGGTACCGACAGCCATGGGCAGTTCGATCGTACCGACGAGATTGCCGTTAGCATCCTGCTCGTACGTGCTCAGAGGCGCAATGACACCGCCGGGCCGAGCTTTCCAAGCGGCATAGGAATGCGCACCGGACTCCAGCGCACGGAAATCATTCCCCGTGGCAATGGCCACCGCAGATATCCCGTTCATGATCCCCTTGTTATGCGTGGCGCACCGGAAAGGATCGCATGCCGCCATAGCCCAAGCGTCCAAGATGCCATCGATCACGTCGGACCCCTTCCAATTCCCGAAGGCCAAGGTATCCCGAGGAAAGACTGCCCGTGAACGGGCGACCCGGTATATGGCGAGGTTTGAGATGATCCGGAGATGCGAGCGCCCCTCGGCCAATCGGGCAAACTCCGGTGCGAGAGCCTCCGACATCGTGTTGACGGCATTGGCGCCCATGGCGTCCCGCACGTCGACCACGAGATGCACGATGATCATCGGTCCCCGGGGGGACTCCACTACCCGAGCCTCCAGGCGTCGGGCGCCACCTCCGACCTTGGCGAGGACTGGGTCCTTCGCATTGGCCAACTCAAGGAGGCGGGTCTCGTCCTCCAGGATGCGGTGCAGGGCGCCATGTGGGTCTTTGGCACCGAGAATCTGCACTTGACCGATCATCTGCGGAGCACTGACCATGGCGTGGAATCCCCCACCTGCCCTCGCGATCTTGGCGGCGTGGCTGGCCGCCGCCACGACAGAGGGTTCCTCGATCGCCATGGGAACCAGATAGTCCTTCCCATTGACGAGGAAGTGCGTGGCGATCCCGAGAGGTAACGAGAAGGCGCCGACTACGTTCTCGATCATCCGGTCGAGGATGCCAATGTCGACGCCCGTGCCGGGTTGCCATCCATCCACCTCAGAGGCGGGCAGACCGGCCACCTCAGCAATCTTCTTGCGCCGCTCCTCTACGCTCAGCTTGTAAAAGCCGGGCAACTCGGAATTCTGAACTCCCATCTTGGTCCTCGTGGTCGGCATCATGCACCGTCACTAATAAACGTCGTCCGCCACCCACCACGCATCGGGGAGTGTTGATGGGTTCGCATGCTCCCCACATCGAAGGAGCGAGCGCAGACGCTCGCTTACTTTGGTCACGCTGACTCTTCAGATGAAGGCGACTTGGACTTCTCCGTGCGGTAGACGAGAACCTTCGCAGGTCGGAGCACGACACCATCTATGGAATATCCCTGCTGGACCACGTGACCGACCGTATGCTCACGTGCCCCCTCCGTGACCGGGAGATTACCCACAGCTTCATGGAGCACCGGGGAGAACTCGTCTCCCGGATTGGCGATGGGGCGGAGCCGTTCATCCTTCATCAGCCCTTCTAGGTTCTTCATGACCATGGTAAGACCTTCCTTGACGGTGCGGGCTTCGGCGGGTAAGGTTGCCGAGGTCTTCTCTATCCCATCGTGCAAGTCCACGATCCGGAGCAAGAGACGACCCAAGGCGGACCGGACCGCTTGCTCCTTTTCCCGGTCGACCCGCTTACGGAAGTTGTCGAAATCGGCCAAAAGGTACCGATAATTCCTCTCCCAATCCGGGGAAGACGTAGGAATGGTCTCCTTTTCACAGGAGGTCTCGGGCTCCTGTGATGGCTTCTCAGGGTGGGGTTGTTCCGTGGGAGCCGAAGAGGTTTCTGTCCCCGGGCGCGCCTTTTCACTGCTCTCGACCGGCATGGAGTCTCGCTACCGGGTCAGAAGATAGCCGATGATGTTGAAAAGGATGTAGGTGATCGCAGCACCTCCCAGGCCGATCGCGAGGGTCTGGAGCGCCCCCTTGAGAGGCCGTCCCTCTCCAAATCGCTCCTTAAAAGCACCGATGATAGCAAGCCCGATCGCCGACAGGATAAGAGCCCCCAGCAGGGATACCTCACCCTCGGAAAGGTTGTCCACATGTGCGAGGCCCGGCAGGAACAGTACGAGGAGAAAGGGGATGAGAGGGATGATCGAACCGAGGAAGGTCGAGATACCGACGAGGCTCTCCCGCCGGATCGTTGGGGGGGACATCTCCTCTTCTCCAAACCCAAGTTCCTCGCGCATCATCATCTGGACCCAAAGCTTCTTGTCCGATGTCACCCGTTGTACCATGATCTCGGTCTCCTCGGGAGTGAATCCCTGCTTGAGATAGATGTCGCGCACCTCCTGGCGTTCGACTTCGGGGACCTCTTCCACCTCCCGGATCTCGCGAGCCATTTCGCGCATGGTGTACTTGTAGCGGGTCTGGGCGGATACGTACGCCCCCAGGAACATGCTCACCGAACTAGCAAAGGCCGCAGCAATGGACGCTACGACGACACTGTAGAGCGAAGTGTTGGGCGCGGCGACCACACCAGCGACAACCGAGAGGTTCGTGATCAGCCCGTCCATGAACCCGAAGACCGTGTTCTCTAGCATGACCCCAAGATGGCGGTTCACTGCGGATTCCAAGGGGTGGTCCGGTACTGGCATGGGTTGCCTTGGACCCGATTCCGATTCCCATTAAACGATTATTGGGGTCTCCGGTCGCATGCTCCGCCAGGTCGAGGGGGGGCAGAGTTTTAAAGGGGCATTCCTGCAGGCAGGTATGGCTGTCAGTTCAGAAAGAGGAAAAGGGGGTGGAAAGTCCGGTTTACGGTTCCTACGCCGGGGGAAGGTCAAAGAGATCTACGAGGTCTCCGACGACGTACTGGAGTTCCGGTTTACCGACGATGTCAGTGTCTTCGACAAAAAGATTCCCAATATCATCCCATACAAGGGTGAAAGTCTCGCCCGGACCAGCGCCCATTGGTTCAAGATGTGTGACCGTCTTGGCATCCGACACCATTTCATCGAGCTTATCGATGCGAACCGGATGCGCGTGAAACGCGTTGAGGTCGAACCCGAGATGAAGGGCCGGGAGAAGAAGAAGGTCCTCATTCCCCTCGAGTTCATCGCGCGCTACTATGTTGCGGGTACCCTGTGGGACCGGTTGCGGAAGGGTAAAGTCAGCCCGCAGGAGCTGGGGTTCTCCTCGGGGCATACTGTCACCTACGGAGAGATGCTACCCTCGCCCCTCTTCGAGATGACGACCAAGCTAGAACATGTCGATCGTCTTTTGAACGAAAAGCAGGCCATGGAGATCGGGGGAATGTCCCGCGAGCAGGTTTCCAAACTTCAGGAGATGACCCTCAGGATCGACCAAGGGATATCAAAGAGCATCGAACCCCGGGGCCTTATCCATGTGGATGGCAAAAAGGAGTTCGCTTTCGACGCGGAGGGCGAACTCATGATCGTGGACACGTTCGGGACGGGGGATGAGGACCGGTTCTGGGACCGCAAGGAGATGGAGCGGGGCCGCTTCGAGGATTTCTCTAAAGAGTTCGTTCGCCAATTCTATCGCAAGAGCGGATACTTCGACCAACTCATTTCGGCCCGTGAGGGCGGAAAGGAGGAACCTCAGATCCCAGCCTTGCCCCCCACGATGGTGGAAGAGGTGAGTCGGATGTATACGACGATTTATGAGCGACTCACCGGAGAGCCCTTCCGGACATTCACCTCCCACTAGTTCCATGCCCCCAAAAGCAAACAAGACAGAAGAAGAGAAGGCTCAGGACCAAGAATCCTTAGAGGACCTGCCTGGGGTTGGCCCAAGCACAGCGGAGAAGTTACGGGAAGCCGGGTACCGAGATTTCATGGAAGTGGCCGTTGCATCACCGGATGATCTGGCCGCTGCAGCGGATGTCGGTGAGGGTATCGCCCAGAAGATCATTTTGGAGGCACGCAAGAAAGCCAACATAGGCGGTTTTGAGTCCGGCAGTCAGATCTTGGAGCGACGCAAGCGCATCGGGCATATCTCAACCCAGTCCCAGGCGATCAACGAACTCCTCGGGGGCGGCATTGAGACGCAAGCGATCACTGAGTTCTATGGACAGTTTGGCAGCGGAAAGTGCGTGGGACCCGAAACCCCGATCCTCTACTTCAACGACAACAACAGCCACCTTGAGCCGATCGAAGCGATGTATGATCGTTACCGGGGCGCTCAAGGCGAGGTCCCGTTCGATTCGGGTTGGATGGTCCCGCTGACTACCGTCCAAGTAGCCGGAATCTCTAAGGCCGGTATCTCCCGGACTCGCGCATCGTACCTTTATCGAGAGAACTGTCGGGAGACATTGCACATTCGGACCCGCTCCGGTCGGAAGGTCGTACTGACCCCGCCACACAAGGTCGTTTCCTTCACGCCGGACGGAATCGCTTGGGTACCGGCATCAAAGCTCAAGGAGGGAGACAGCATGGGAGTCCCACGGACCCTCGAAGGCCTTGCAGCGAAACCCATTAGGTCACACCCGACCGAAGAGACGGCGTACCTCGGTGGGCTCGTTTTTGCCTCCTCCAGCGCGGAGGGACAAAAAGTCGTCGAAGTGCCGGATGCGGAACTCGCTACTTGGGTCTACTCTCACGCCGAGAGACTGGGAGCGGTCCCATCGATTTCCCACTTGAAATCCCGGGGAGGTTCCGAGTCCTATCGCATCCTTATCGAAAAGTGCCCTTCCCTTCCCCGAGCGGGTGATCTGATCGGAGCCCCAGAAAATGTCCGCAAATCATTTTTGATCGGCTACTTTGATGGCACGCGCACGCGATCTGGTAGGGGTTCCGAGATTTCCTCTTCGGATGCGCAAAGCCATCAGGAGCTGGTCTATCTGCTGTCGAGTTTTGGGATTCGGCCGCTCCGCGTCGGCGTACCCAAGCGGAAGGGGGAGAAATGGACGATCCGGATCTCGGATCAGGTTCTGGAAAAGCTCCGGAGCCTCCATGAGAGCACACCAGGTCCGAGCGAGTCTGCAGACGACTCGGTTGCAGAGACATACCCGGTCCAAGCAACGGCTTATGTCCAAGGACTCCTTGAGCGGCTGAAGACTGGGGCAGGCCCAGCGCACGTAGCCCCTTCCCCGTGGGCCAAGGAATTGCCTCCCAATCTATTGCGGAAGCTCGAAAAGGGGACTTCAAAGGAGAATTCCCTTTCGGTATCCGACATCCGTCGCATCATCGTGGTGTTGATCAAGTTCGAGTCCCGGATCCTCGCCGGCACAGCTTCCAGTGACGAAGACGGGGAAGGTAGTGCGCGCCGAAGGAACCCTGCCTCGGAGCTGCGGAAGGAGATACGGGAGGGCCTTCTTCAGTTGAAGAACTTGCTCGGTTTCTCGTGGGATTCTGTACACCAGATCGCTACGAAGCGTCAGAGCGGTTATGTGTACGACCTCGTGGTCCCTGACGGGCATGCGTTCGTTGGGGGTGAAGTTCCGACCATTCTCCACAACACGCAGATGGCGCTCCAAGCGTCAGTCACAGTGCAGCTACCTCCCGAGAAGGGAGGACTTTCCGGTGACGTGGTCTACATCGATACCGAGAACACCTTCCGCGCGGAACGGTTCGCGGACATGGCGAAAGCTCTGGGGGTCGATCCCGACAAGGCGCTCTCCCATGTGCATGTTGCCCGCGCCTTCAATTCGAACCACCAAGAGCTCCTCGTTCCAAAGGCCTTCGAACTGGCCCACGATCGACCCGTCCGTCTTCTTGTGGTCGACTCCCTGACCGCCCATTTCAGGGCCGAATTCTTGGGAAGGGGGGCGCTGGCGGACCGCCAACAGCGGCTCAATCGCCACATGCACGAACTCCTACGATTTGCGGACGTCTTCAACGCCGCCATTGTCTGTACCAACCAGGTGAGTGCCCGCCCGGACGTCCTGTTCGGCGACCCGACAGGTCCTATCGGCGGCAACATTGTCGGCCACACAGCGACCTACCGCGTCTACCTGCGGCGGTCGAAGCCCCCGCACCGCATTGCCAGACTAGTCGATTCGCCGAATCTCCCGGAAGGGGAAGCGGTCTTCTCGGTCACAGGGGAAGGGATCAGAGACTAGTGGCCGGGGTCTCTTCCTTCTTTGAGGAAGGGGGAGGGGTCTGCCGAGATATGCGGCGGGTCCGGACGATGAGGTAGAGAGTTCCGGCCACTGTGGCCACCAGGGCCCCAACTTCGAGAAGGAAGACATCGAACGCCGACACCACCGATGGGGAGGGGGGAGCGGTGAGCTGCAGTACTACAGTCTGACCCACAGCGGTTACGTTCACGGTCCGGGTGGCCGATGTCCCGTCGGCCGAAGCCGTCAGGGTATAGGTCCCGACAAAGGCATACCCTGGGCCGCTCAAATTGTCCGTGTAGAGAAAGAGCCCATACAGTGCACTCGGGGGTAACGTCAGGACCGTTGGAGACGGGGAAAGGGCTGGATTCTCGATCTTGAGCGTTACGTTCGAGGTAGGGGTTCCGCCCCCTGGGGCTTGAACACTGATGCGGAGGTAGCGGTAGACCTTGACGGACGCGCTATGGTTCTGGACGGTGATGCTTGGGAGCTCCCACAAGCCATTGGCTGTCTGGTTCGTGGGCTTGTTCCAGTTGTATACCGTTGCCCGGGTTTTTCCATTGAAGTCGAGCGAAGGAGCCGTGCTGTTGACCCATACGACCTCTGCGGTGGCATTGATCACGACCGGGAAGTCGAA
>JAKBKR010000104.1 GCA_021832495.1 bacterium
TCTTGGGTTGGCCTTGGGACCGCCGTTTGAGCAGTACCGCAACGATCACGATGACCACGACGGCCACGACAAGAAGGACCACGGCGAACACGAGCTCATTCCCTGCGAAGCCGCCGCCTTGGGAGGGACTGGAGGGGGAGGTGGGCGCTGCCGCCGGAGTGAGCGAGAACGTCGTGCTCGTGTCCGTAAGATCGTCGGTGTAGGTGAAACCATTACCCCCGGCATCCCTGTCCGTTTCTGTGTACCGATAGCCTACGATGAATCCCGTGCCGGGATCGTAGTACTCCTTCCAGTTGTAGCTGGCGTCGAATACTCCGTAGGAGTCGTTCCGTTGGTAGGAGCCGTTCCCTTCCGCGAAGATCGTCTTGACGTACCCCGTAGAGCTGGACGCCATCGGGAACGAATAGTTCGTTGAGACCACGCTCATGTGGGTGTTGAGCGAGTAAAAGCTCTGGCCGCTGGCAAGGGTGTTGTCCATGAAGAACCAGGTGTATGGGTCCACGTACCCCGTCTGGTTGTCCGAGCCTTGGACATAATGGTACGTTGACGCCGAGAACGAGAAGGTGCCTTTCTCCGCCCATGGTCCGGATTGCCCTTGGTTGTTGCTCCAATTCCCCGAGGCTGCGTAACTTGCGGAGACCGTAAGGTTGGCGGCGACAGCCGTTACGGCGATGTTCCCCGTGTAATGATCGACCTCCGTGTATCCGGTGTAATTGCCCGTGCCGTTGGAGATCTGGATGGTCTCGGCATAGACGAACTTATCCCCGGGATGGGGCACGTAGCCTAGGGGCACCGCGGCTCCACTGCTGAGCACCAACAACACGATGGGCAAGAACGCGAACGGTGGCGGGCTCATCCGCCGAAGCCCCCGCCGAACCCACCGCCACCCCAAGAGTGGATGTGGGCCGGGTGAGGTCCCCCCATGCTACTGAACGTGGAGTAGTAGCCGGAGTGCACGATCAGGACCGGCAGGAACATCCTCGGTTGGGTCCCCGTGTAGGAGAATGCAGGCATCTTCACCGCGGTGGGGTCAAGGTCATTAAGGGAGCGCACGTCGATTCCGTGGATGAGTCGTACCGCAAGGCACAGTCCTTCGGCTTGGGATATGGGTCCCGTTCGCTGGCCCAGGATCTCGTAGGCCTTCTCGAGCAGGTTCAACGTCTCGTTGGCCTCGAGGATCGGGATGGAGGCCAGGATCGAGGAGGCGACGAGGGGGTACTGCAGGTAGCTGGAGATCCCCTTGGAGATGATCGCGATCTTCGGAGCGGCGGATTCCATAGGCAGGTCCGTCAGGGTGAGGTACGCCGCCGAAAGTTCCGTGTCATCCGACCTCCCGTACCCCCACGATGTGAAGATCGCCTTGGCCGAGTTGAACCGGCCCAGCACTTCATCAGAGTTCCGGCTGACCAACGCCAAGAGGGCCGCCGCCTCATACGAAGGGGTGTTCCGGGCGTAGTTTCGGAACTCTTCCACGGGTACGCGACCGTCAGCGCGTTGCCCGGAGAGAAGGATGGACGCCACCCCGAGGGAAGTCTCGTGCGGTACCCAGAGGCCCCTTAGGGTACCGTTGAGCTCGTTTGCTTGGCCCAATGCGTCGGCCGGGGTGCGGTTGAGCGACGACAATATCTCGGCCGACATCAACCGGTTTTCCACATTGCTCGAAAGGGAAGCAGTTCCTTGGTAGAGGTTGAGGAAGTTGTCTAGGTGGACTTGGAGGTCCCCGCCCGCCTTGGCGATGCCGATGGAGATCGCCCAGAGGTTCGTGGGTTCCACGCCACGAAGCGTCTGGGAGAGGGCCGCCGTGCCACGGGCGCTTTGGTCCGCCAGCGTGGTCAATTCTCCGTCGATCTTCTTCGACTCGCTCCAGTACGTGGAGAACTCTTCATCCGCGACCCGATAGAGCCGGACAGTCAGGTCCCGGAGTGCGATCCTCCCCGCCGTGGTCAAGGAGACGTAACGGCCATCGTACGGGCAGGAGGAATCCACCAGGGCCTTGCTCACGAGGAGCTGGGAGAGCGCTTGCTGGCGCTTGGCGATGTCTTCGGTGACATTCTTGTAGGCCTGCTGTTCCTGCTGGAGCCGCTCGAGCGTCGAGTGCTGGCGATCGACCCCTTCCAAATGGAACAGGATGGAATGGGTCTTCCGTGTGTCGACCTGGACCGCCGTGTTCAGTGAATTTCGTTGTGCGGCTTCCTGGGTGAGTTCCGCTTGGGCCCGCTGGAGCGTTTCTACCTGCTGGGTAAGGGTTTGGAGTTCTTCGGGGGAGAGGATCCGCACAAGTCCGATCTGCTGCAGGGCTTGGACATCACTTTCCGAGAGCGTTCCGGGCACCGATCGCCTGCTCACTCCATCCAAGAACGCCGAGACGTCTTTGCAGGTCGCCATCAGAGGTCCACGAACGGAAAGGTGGTAAAAAAGGCTTCGTCCCAGAGCGCGTTCCGGATCTCGACCTCGAGTCCGTTCGGCCCATTCCTTGGGCGCAGGTAGGGATCATCCTTGAGGGCTTCGCGTAGCAAGGCCTCGAAATGCGCCTTCCTCGCGCGGACCCGACCGAACCGCCGGCATCGTTCCTGCTCCATCTGCTCGTAGGCGAACGTGAATTCATAGAGGGACCGGAAGACCTGGTCTTCCAGTTTCTCGGCCACCCCCCCGCCGTCCACGGCCTCTTCCTCGATCCCCTCGAGGTCCACGAAATAGACGGAACCGGTGGGCGCCAGCACCGCATCCTTGTCCAGCCAGACATCATGGAAGTCGAGCCCGTGGTACCGCGAGGTCTCCGGGTCCCGTCGAAGGGTCCGGGCGAAAAGGGTCAACATGGCCATGGTGCTCCGGAGGAAATTGACCTCGAACCCGATCGCTTTCTCCTCCGTATCGATGCCGAACGTGTCGAAGACGTTCGCCACATCGTGGCCGACAGTGTTCTTGGCATGGAAGTAGATCCGGACATTCGAGGGGACAAGCCGGAGCTCCTGCACGATCGGCCCGTGGAACTTCCGATACCAATGCAGCGTCCGTATCCGCTCCTGAAGCGGCTCGGGCAAGAGGGCGATCTTGACCACAGGAGCGATCAGGAAACCTTCGATGGAGGTAAGATGCGCCCGCTCGGACACCTTGAGGGCGATCTGCGCGTGCTCCATACCTTGTCCCCCGTAGGGCGATCCCCGCAGCCAAACCTCCCCCGTGATCAACCGATCCGACTCTTCGGGAGGGAGGTCCACCGTGGGGGTCGAAAAGCGCCTCCGTACCTCCGGGTCATTGGTAAGCTCCGCTGCGTAGTGCCGGTCCAACGGTCGGCTGGAGAACGGGTCGATGGCCGATCCGACACCCTTTACCGAAAGGTGAAATCCCACCCCGTCCAGGGTCGCTACCGGTTCCGGAGAGACCGCTCCGCGGTTATCGTCCTCGACAAAGGTTCTTTGACCTGCGGGCCGTTCCCCGAGAAGGTCCACCATGCTCCGGGGAAGGAACACTTGGTCCAAGGACCGGAGATCAAGGTCCTTGAAATGGACGTTCGTGATGGTACGGGCAGGATATGCGAAGAGTGTCAGTGGCATCCCCTGAAGCCGCATCTTGGGTCGGATGATGAACGGGACCTCATAGCCTGGGCGGTCCATTAGCCTGCCGTGTTTGCGAAGCGCGCGGTCCGAGGGAGTGGGCGCCGGGCGACATCAATACGGGAAACGTCATGACCTTAAGTTCCGGGGGGCGCACCTCCTCCCGTTCGTTGCGGAACCATGGCGTGCTTGCACTGTCTGTCCCGAACTTTGCACGCGGGACCGGCCATCATCGGTCTCTCTGGCGATTGACTTGACCGGTCTTCCGGGGTCTTGCGAGGGGCCCGGGCGTTCGGTGCGGACCTTGGGAACCCGACGTACGCATCGTTCGGACATGTCCTTATAAAGGTCTTCGAGCAGGCATCCTTCCAAGAGGCACGCATGTCGGGGCTCCATCGGTCGGGCAATGCCCGAAGGGATCGGAAGAGGATCACCGCCTCCCTGCGCATCCGGCTGCCCCGGGGCCACAGCCCAATGGAGGGGCTGTCCCGAGCCTATCCCCATCTCCGGTTCGCGGTGCTCGGGATCCAGGTCGACCGGAGCCGGCTTTTCCTGGACCTCCGGGTCCCGTTCGAGGGTTCCCCCTCGGAGGTCGAACGCTACCTGCACCGGCATCCGCAGACCCTGAGCGTGCGCTCCCTCATGGACCTCCCGTACGGAGGCGTTCTTCGGCTGGTCACGAAACGGCCCGATCCCAGCCTGTTCGGGGCGCTCTTCGAGAGCCGGTTCATCCCGGAGGTCCCCTTCCATTTCGCCGACGGGGTCGTGTCGATCACCAGCATAACCACTCTGGCCACCGCCACCCACGCCCTCGAGGTCTTCAAGGAGAACTTCCCCGGAACGACGCTCGGACCGGTGCGGCCCGGGGTCGTCCTCGGTCCGGAGCAATTGCTCACGCGCCGTCAATCCGAAGTGTTCCATGTGGCCCTTACCGAAGGGTATTGGGATGTACCGCGGCGGACCACCCTTACCCGGCTCGCCTTGCAGTTGAACATGTCCAAGTCCTCCTTGTCGGAGACCCTTTCGGGCGTGGAGCGAAAGGTCCTCCACGACATTGCAGACCGGGTGGTGGCCGAAGATACAGAGGCGAAGGTCGGGCCAAAGCCCCCCGGGACGGAGGTCCCTTGCCCCGATTGACCCCGGCGGCCAAGGGTGTGCGCAAGGGCCCACCCCTCATGGCGGAGTGCACGATCCAACTGCCCATTTCACCGGCGACCGGGTGCATCTACGGGGTGTCAATGAACTTTCCTCGCGCGGTCTTCGAGGTCCAACGGTACTTTCATTGGAATTCCCAGTTGCTCTCCGTAGTGCATGTCACGGGAGGCGCGCGCGCCGAGGAGGTACTTTCGTTCCTGCGTCAGGCCTCTGAGGTGCGCGAGGCGGAGCTGCTCTACGTCCGCGCGGGAGACTTCGTCCTTTGGATGCGCTGCGATACCACCGAGCGCTCGGTGGCACAAGTCGCCAACAACCTGGGCCTTCTACCCCACTTCCCGATCCGCGTGCAAAACGGGATGCTCCGCATATCGATCATCGCCCCCCCGGCGCAGCTTCGGCGATTCTACCTCGCCGTCCGGCGCCGAAGTGGCAAAGGTGCGCGGATCGTCTCGATGCGGCCCATCGCATCGAACGGTGGGACGGGATTGTTGACCCGTCGTCAGCAAGAGGTCTTCCGGACCGCCCTAAGTGAGGGGTACTGGGACCACCCGCGCCGTGTCACGATGGCGGGTCTCGCTTCCCAGCTCGACATTTCGAAGTCCGCCGTGGCGGAGACACTGGCCCAGATCGAGATGAAATTGATGCACTTCGCAAGCCGAGGGACGCCCCTGACGGCGGAAGGTGGGGCGGACCGGCGTCAGTATCTCACCCCCTTGCCGGGGGGAAGACCAAAGAGTGCCGTCTCTCGACGCGGCAGCGGTCGTTAGCGGAACCCGCGCCTGCGCGGATCCGCTATGACCCGCCGCTAGGCAAGTCTGCGATCAATACGGGTCGGTATCCGGTCCGTAGGATGCTCTGTCGGGAGCGCATTCGCTCCATGTGCGTTTGGGCTCACGGTATGGCGGCGGTCCGTCCGCTCCGCCGGAACGCGGATAAGAACCGGGGGACCCCAGCCACCAGGCCGGCACCAATGCCACAGACCAGGGCGAAGAGGATCGGTCCGATGGCGTAGAGCACGATGGGGCTGAGCCCCTCGACCCCGGCGACCGCGGAGGCGATGCGGCCCAGCGGTGCCGATGGCAATAGGAGCAGTTGCCCGGTCCATAGCAAGCCCCCATAGATGGCCCCCACGGCCACTCCTAGGAAGTAGGTCCGTTTCCATGAAATGAGTCCGGCCAGGGAGATGAAGGGAACTTGCATCCACCAATATGGAAGAATGAACGCGATCACTCCAGTGCCCACGACCCAGATCAACAGGAGGGTGAAGGAAGGGTACCGAACCCGAAAGGCCCGGGTGGGCTTGTCCGGTTTGGGTTTGGCTGGTTCCTTCGGCGTCACGGGTTCAGATGCCATGTGGACACCACCCCCAGGGGGAACGGTCCCCCCGCGCTCGGGACCACCGTAAGATCGAGGTATTGATGGGCGAACCACAACGGGAGCTGGTTCGCGTAGTATGGTGACCCGATGTTCCCGCTCGTTCCCCCGGGGATGATGCCCCAGGAAGGGCCCTCGGTCGGCGGGGTGACCATCCGCAGGGAAGAACCGATCGCACTCTGCTCGAGGGGGAAGGTGAGGGCTGGGGAGAAACCCGCCACGCTCGGAGTGTACCCGTCTCCCCATTCCGGGGTGGGCCCCTTGGCGAACGAGGAATAGCCTAGGATGGAGGGGACCGTCAACGTGTGCACCTTCCCCCAGGTCCAGCCGGAGAGGTCAGGAGCGGCGCCGTTGCCGGTGCCGAAGTGCTCGGCGAGCAGCTTTAGCGCCGCTGAAGCGGCAGCCGTGTTGACCGAATCCCAACCGGCCGGGAAGAGGGGATTGGACGGGTCCGAGAGCGCCACGGCGAAGAGCTCGTTGGGGTCGGGCGGGACCGCGCTGGTGAGCCCCAGCTGCTGTAGGAAGGGGGTGTAGACTGCGGCCAAGATCTCGTTCCACCAGTAGGTGTAGATCGTGGGGGCGACTTCGTAGGTTTCGAAGCTCCCGTTCCAGCCCTCGAGTTCGGAAAGGGCGGCATGAGCCAGGCCCTGTACCGCCGCCGGACCGGTCGTGGAAAGGTTCGTGAGCGCCTGTTCCAGCAAGGGGGAATACATCACGGCCCAGGAGTCGGTCACGTTCGCTTGGAGCGCCTCCATGTTGGCGACCGGCATGTTCGGGTGGGAGTTGAGGAAATTCCCGATGGTGTGGGCACGCCCGCCGGCGTCCCACCAACCCCCGATCATCGGATAGGGGTAGTCCTGACCCACGGAAGGTTGGTTCGGTGCGTAGAGGTATCCTCGAGCGGGGTCGATCACCTGAGGGGAAAGCTGGGGTGGAACGGTACCGACCGGCTCGAACGCACCGGAGCCGATGA
>JAKBKR010000105.1 GCA_021832495.1 bacterium
GATGCCTAGGGACTCCCCTGCGAGGACCATCAATCCCAGCAGAATCGGGCTCGTCGCATTGATGGTCATCGAGACGGTGACCTTGTCGAGCGGGATGTCTTGGAACAGTCGGGAGATGTCCTTGTGGTTCGAGATCGAGACCCCCACCCTCCCGACCTCACCGCGGGCTCGGGGGTGGTCCGGATCGAACCCGATCTGCGTCGGAAGGTCGAACGCTACCGAAAGACCGGTCTGCCCGTCCCCAAGGAGGGTGCGGAAGCGTTGGTTCGTCTCTTCCACAGTGCCGAAGCCCGAGTACTGGCGCATCGTCCACAATCGCCCGCGGTACATGGTGGGCTGGATGCCACGGGTGAAGGGGAACTCGCCTGGGAACCCAAGCCGCTCCAGGTACTGCTGGTCTTCACCGGGGCGCGGCTCTCCCAAGAAGGGATAACGGCCGAAACCCTCCGGGTCCTTGCCCGATTGGGCCTTGACCTCGCGCCGCCATCGCTCGCGGGAAGGGGGCTCCACCGTCGACATCACCGGGGGAGACGCCACTCAGGCCCTTAAAGCCTCTTGAACCAGCCCGGGGATCTCGTAGGGGAATCGGGCGACGCGGACGCCGGCCTTCGACAGTGCCTGTACCTTGCTCTCGGCGGTCCCTTTGCCCCGCGTGATGATCGCACCGGCGTGACCCATGCGCTTTCCGGGGGGGGCGGATTGCCCCGCGATGTACGCGACCACAGGCTTCCTCACATGGGCCGTGATGAACGCCGCCGCTTCCTCCTCGGCCACACCGCCGATCTCTCCGACCATGACGATGGCCTTCGTGGCCGGGTCGGCCTCGAACTTTTCGAGCGCATCCAAGAACGTGGTGCCCGGAACGGGATCTCCCCCGAGACCGATGCACGTGGTCTGCCCTATCTTGTTCTCGGAGAGGCTGTTCACGATCTCATAGGTCAACGTACCGCTCCGGCTCACCACCCCGACGTTCCCGGGATGGAAGATAACGTTGGGAAGTATTCCCACCTTGGCTCCGCCCGGGGTCGCAATGCCTGGACAGTTCGGCCCGATGATACGGGTCCCCTTTTCCTTGGCATAGTAGAGCATGTCCAGCATGTCGTGGAACGGGATGTGCTCCGTGATGATCACGGCGAGCGGGATCCCGGCATCGGCCACTTCGAACAGGGCGTCCTTGGCGTACGGAGCTGGCACAAAGAGGCACGCAGCGTTGGGGTGGGTCTTTTCTACCGCTTCCTCCACGTTGGCGAACACCGGGACTCCCTCGACCTCGGGTACCCCGGAACGCATCGAGGTTCCGGCTACCACCTGGGTCCCGAAGGCTTTCATTCCGCGGGTGTGGATAGTACCCTGGTGTCCCGTAATGCCGAGGACGAGCACCCGGGTAGACGCATCGACAAGGACGCTCATGGTTTGACCTCCATGGCAACCACCTGGCGTACCGCCTCGGCAAGGTCGGAGTACGAACCGATCCCGATACCGTTCAGGATCTCCTTGCCTTCCCGCTCGTTGTTCCCCCGGATCCGGGTGATGATGCCGAAGTTGGGGGGGTTCCGCTTGATCTCGCTCACGAGCCCGTTCGCCACGGTGTCGCACCGGGTCACGCCACCGAAAATATTGATGAAGACGACCTTGGGCTTCGCCTCGCTCATGAGGAGGAAGGCTTCCGCGACCTTCTTCGGGTCGTCGGTCCCGCCCAGGTCGAGGAAGACGCCCGGCTTGCCCCCGTTCTCCAAGAGTACGTCTAGGGTGGCCATCGTGAGCCCCGCCCCGTTGGCGATGACGCCGACGTCCCCTCCCATCTCGACAAAGGCGATCCCCTTCTCGTGGGCCTTCTCCTCGAGGTCCGTGAGATCTCCTTGGAGGTGCTCGTACTGGGGGTGGCGAAAGACCGCATCATCCTCGATGATGACCTTCGAATCGAGGGCCACGAGGTGGCCCGCACTGACCACGAGCGGATTGATCTCGACCAGCTCGGCATCCTCGCCCTGGAATATCTTCCAGAGCATGTCGATGATGAAGGCCACTTCTTTGGCGGCATCCCCCGATAGTCCGAGGAGCTTCGCTACTTGCCGCTTCTGGTAATCGAGGACCCCCGCAAAAGGATGGATCCAAAGCTTGAATATCTTCTCGTCGGGAACGTTCTCGATCTCGACACCCCCCTCGGCGCTCCCCATGAGGATCGGCAACCGCTTCGAGCGATCGAGGGTGAGGGAGAGATAGATCTCGCGGTCGATGGGAAGTTTCTGCTCGATCAAGACTTCCTTGACCGTCTCATCCTTGAAGCGCGAGCCGAGGATCTCTTCTGCGGCCTTCCGTGCCTCCTCCGGCGTCGAGGCGAACCGCAGGGCGCCCCCCTTGCCCCGTCCACCCACGCGGACTTGGGCTTTGATTACGCAGGGTAGACTGACATGGCTCCCCAGTACCTTGACGACATCGTCCCCCGAGCGGGCAACGGCTCCCTTCGGGAGGGGGATGCCATAATTACGGAATATCTCCTTACCTTGCCATTCCAACAGCTTGACCATGCGGCCCGGATTCCCCGATGCTTTTTAATGGTGGCGGGGAGCGGGGCGACCCCCGGGTGAGCGTATGCGCACCCGAGGGCTTTGGTTTTAGTGCGGTTCAGCTGTGTTCCCAGGTGTTGGAGAAGGACTCTCCTCCGGAAGACAGGCTGCTCGTGGAAGCCTTGACCACGTTCGAAGATGTGGTCATGGTCATTTGGGCGTTCTCCCAAGCGGCATCGTTGATCGGACCCGTCACGGTCCCGAGCGTTGCGGTGCATCCTGAGAATGTCACTGTCCCAAAGTCCGCCAGGGGTAGCACGCTGCCGCCTGAGGGGGCTTCGGTGACCCACTCTGCGCTCGATCTCACGGCCTTCTTGGAGATCTGCGTTGTTGAGTAGGACTGACCGTTCGAAAGGTCTTGGATGGTAAGCACGAACTTCCCAGAACCGATGAAGTGCACGGACGCCTGGATCGTGTTCCCTGGAGTAATGGAGAGGGCAAGGTTCACCGGGAGTTTCGGGTACATCTCGTACCAGGCGTAGTAGGTAGCGACCCCGGAACTGCAGTCGGAATCTGTGCCGATCTGCTCGACGGTGCTGCTCGAGTATCCGTCGATACCGACCCAAAAGGCCGAGTACGAGGTTTCACCCGCGGCGCAGCTCACCGAAGGCTGCACCCAGGAACCTTGGACGGCATTCACAACACCAGAAGCAGGAGCGTTGAGGCAGGTCTGGACAGCGTATCCCGCCCAGTTCGTGCTGGTGACCTGGGTCGTCGTTCCACCGGTACAGGATCCGCCACCACCTCCTCCGGGCTTCCCGTGGCCGGCATGGGTGAAGGAAATGCTGGTAGCGGCTTGGGCCGTGCTGACACCGGTCAGTAGCAACAGGGGCAGCAGGAATGTGGTCAGGATAAGAACCCCGGTCGCTTTCTTCGTGGTCGATTCGCTCGTCCTCATTGGGTACGCTCGGTCGCTCATGGTCGAAAGCGAAGTGGTTTAAAGGTTCATAAACGCATCGGGGGGGGCTGTTCTGTGAGCCTTCTGGACTTCCGTTGAGGGAGGAACGGTAGGGCCGCGACGCGCTCTACGGAGGATGCCCTCACATCCTTTGTTGAGAAGGGATCCGGACGGGACGGGGTGCCGCGAAAAAGGATAAATACCGGCGGGTCCCATGGTTTCCCGGACCATGGCAGAGAAGAAGAACCGGGGATTCAGCTCGGCCGCCGGGCTCATCCAGTATTATGATATGGAGGAGACCAAGGCGCTCAAAGTTCCCCCCGAACTCGTCGTGATCATGGGCATTGCTGTCGGCGTGCTCGTCGAGATCATGGCCTGGAAATTCCCCACATGATCCCTTTCTTTGAGACCTATTGTGGCTCCGGCATTCTCGGATCGGGCAGCCGCGGCGAATAGTTTAATACGCGGCTGAACTGGCACCCATCGTATGGCGATCCCGGCCAAGCTCCAGAACGATCTCAAGACGTACCAGCGCCTCCAGCAGGAACTCGGGGCCGTCTCGCAACAGCGGGCCCAGTTCGAACTCAAGCTCCGGGAGACGAACCGGACGCTCGAGGAGATCCAAGCCCTGGCCGATGACACTCCGATGTACCGCACTGTGGGCGGGCTCTTGGTGAAGGCGAAGTCCAAGAAAGACGTCGTGGACCAGCTCACCGACGACAAGGAATCCCTCGAAGTGCGCATCAAGGCGGTCGAACGTCAGGAGAACCACTTGCGTGAGCGCTACGAGAGCATGCAGAAGGAACTCACCGAAGCGATCCAAGCGGCCGGGTTGGCCGAGACCGCCACCGCTTCCCGTTCGAAGGATTAGACGTCGGGAAACCCCACCCTAGTTGCGCCGGTTGGTGAGCAGAAGTCCGATCTCTTCCATCAGTGCGCGCGTATCCTTGGGGAGTCCCTTGAGCCGAGAGAGCCCGAGCTCGCGGAAGACCCGTATCCTTTCTTCCGAGTAGTCCAGTGCTCCAGATTCCCGGATGACGTCTTGGGCGATCTCAAGGCTCCGGGGGGAGCTCAGGGGGTTTCCCAGGACCTTTTCGAGCGCTGCTCGGCCCGAGGCGTCGGTATGACGCCAGGCATGCACGACGAGCAGGGTCCGTTTTCCCTCGAACAGATCATTGGTGGACTTTCCCACGACCCCAACGTCACTCAGGCCGAGCCCGAGGACGTCGTCCCGGAGCTGGAAGGCGATGCCCAGGGCATCTCCCGCCTTCTGGAGCGTGTCGAGCAACGGCTTTTCGGCGCCGGCCAGGATCGCTCCCATCCGGAGCGGACTGCTAACGCTGTACACCGCCGACTTTAGCCGATGTATGGTCAGCACATCTTTCTCGGTGACCTTCGCAACCGGGACGGAGCTCAGGTAGATATCAAGCATCTGGCCGATCGCGGTCTGCCGGGTCATCTCCGAGTACTCCGAAAGGAGCGCTACCTTCCTGCCCTCGGGGACCTTGGGTGCGAGCAGCAGGCGTACCGTCACGGGTTCCATCATGTCGCCCAGGGTGATGGCCGCGCCTTCCCCGAACTCCACGTCCGCACCCAGCAGATTCGAATCTGTGTGGTACTTGGCCATCTCGAGATGCATGGTCGGACCATCCCTCCGGACCTCGGAGTGATCGATCACATCGTCGTGCATGAGCATCCAACTCTGGAAGGTCTCCAAGGCGGCCGCTGCCGGAAGGGCGACGCGGAGGTCATCGCCCCCCGCGATGTGGTACCCCGCCAACAAGAGCACGGCGCGGAATCGCTTTCCTCCCCGTAGCGTGAACTTCCGGGCGGCATCTAGGAATGGCACAAGCCGCGGGCTATCCTTGAGGGCCTTCTTCCGCTCAAGAGCGAGTTGGGTTTGCAGCTCCTTCTCGATCGCCTTCTTGAGCGCGAGCAACTCCTTCAGTTCCATCGACGATCCCTACGCGCGCCGCACCCCTTGCCTACATATAACAATGGCTCCAGAATCGATAAGGGGTCATGTAAAACGGCTGATCGAGGCCATTCAGTCCTCCCCGGCCAGTAGTCAGGGAATTTTATGATGATGACCGCCACGGTCTGAAATTGAATTTTATGATAATGACATTAGGCGAGAAGATGTTGCCGTCTAGGTCAGTAAACGTTTCCTAATCCATTAGAGATGGGATCCGCGTATGAGTGCGGCTCGTACGCGATGGACCCACCCCGCTTTCGGATTTCTTCACAGGTAGTAACCGATCGAAGGGGGAGAAGACGACCCGGTGATGGTCCCGGGGGGGTCAATGAAGAGTCACATCCGGAAGTACTCGGAAGAGGGAAATGGACGACCACGGGCGACCGCCATACCTCCCCGAAACCTGTCACCTCCATCTATTATTACCAACAGCCCATCCGACATTGTAGGCCACCCGTTGAACCACTCTCAGGCCTAGAAAGACCACCCTGTTCTGCACAGATAGCCCCGCCCTCTTGTACTCGGAATCTGCCTTGGACAGCTCTTTCACCAAGTTTGAAAGTGTCAAGCTGGGCGGGAGGAGTTCGCTATGCCACGACACGAGCGCACCCCCTCCCGTAGCGATAGAAGGTCTTGGCGAAGTCCAAGAGACTTTCTCTGTAATCGTGATGGACAACCGCTGATGCCTCGTGGACCAGTGTGTAGCCTGCCTTTCTCACTCTGAAGGCCAACTCGGGATCCTCTCCACCCGGGGTTCTGATGGTTTCATCGAAGCCACCTACCATATTGAGGACGGCCCGGCGGTATGCACAGTTGGCAGTGACCAAATAGGAAATCGAGGGGGGAGCCTCCAAGATCCGATGGAAGGTGGAGTAACGCGATATCCACCCGTCTTTGAGTGGGAGAACAGCACCACCCACTCCACCAACGGTGGCTGGCTCGCTTCGGAGACGCTCAGCTAGCTGGTGTGGCCACCTTGGCGCGGGAACGCAATCATCGTCGGTGAAGGCTACCACGTCTCCATGTGCATGGTGAATCCCAAGGTTACGAGCTGAGGCAGGCCCTCCATTTCCCTTGCGCACGAAGTGCAGTTGAGGGTGAGAGACACGATCGGAAACCAGCGCAGTTTCGTCAGTTGAACCGTCGTCTGCCACGATGACTTCCACATCACTCGGAAGGGCCCGAATACAACGCTCGAGGGACGATGCTCGGTTGAAGGTGGGAATGACTACTGTCACGAACACGGCTCCCCCGTAGAACTGAGTTTGTTTAAAATAGGGCATTGGCCGTCCCCCTCATTGGTATAGGTATTCGAGGGGTGTCGGTGAAAGTTGGATTCCTTCAAGACTGAGGCTCGGGGAATCTCTCCCCAGAACCGGGGCTCCATGTTCACACCATGACAGAAGCAGTAGGGTTCGGGGAAGCTCACTTGGGATTGGGACCGCAGTTCACGAATGGCGGCATTCTGTATGTTATGGCTGGCGGCACTTCTTAAGGTAGAAATGCCTAGCTTCCCCGCGTGTCGCTCACCCGGGAGATCCTCGATAGCTACCTCTA
>JAKBKR010000106.1 GCA_021832495.1 bacterium
TCTTGTCACTGCACCCATCTGCCACAATGATTATCTCGAAAGGGCTTCTGCGTGCTTCCAGCGCCGACAGATAACTCTCGAGTGTGGGTCTTAGACGATTCTCCTCATTCAAAGCGGGGATTACAAGACTCAGTTCTGAGGACATTCCTGCGCTCTCTCTGGAGAATGAAGTCAATGCAAGGGACCCAAGCTCCTCTCTCCTATTATAACCTACCTTGAGCCGGTCCGGGGGGGTGAGGTCTGCCCTTGCGGGCTTATAGAATAGACGGCATTTGATTTGCGAACATCTACATGAGGCGGTTTCTCCCTCCTTTCACTTTGCACTTCTGCTCACCTCTTCGTGATATACGCTTGGAGACAGCCGTCCAAGTCCATAAGCTGCTCGGTAGAGTAGAGCGGTGGTGCGGTGTGTGTCCACTTGCAGACACACCCGTCTCCACCGCCCCCTCGTCGAACCGGACTAGCGAATCTCCCGCATCCGGCTCCTCGATGGCTTTCTTCGAGCAGCCATATTCACTCATGCTGGTCCCCATGCCCCATACGGCGTCGACTTCGGTTTTATCCCATACAGGGTGAGCCCCGCTTTCGCCAACTTTCGGAAGTGCCCCACCCCAGCCTCTTGCCTTGCTCGCCGGCAGAGGATGGACATTCGCGCACTATTGCGGCAATCAGCGGTTGCCGACCATCGGTGAATCCTCCGATAGCCCCGTGAGCGTTTTTGCCGTGGCCAGGGCCTGATCCGTCACCGTGGCAAACCGAGTTCCTTGACGGGAGAGGTTCCCGTAGACGCACCGGACGTATCTCGGACTGCGCAGGTTCTCGATCAGTAGTAGACCCGGACCCTCCCGCTGCACCAGCGCCTCCACCTCCGAGTTCCCCTTGATCCGGCGCCCATGCCGCCGCAGCTTCCGAAACCTCCCCTCCGCCCACGCCGTGGTCCGCGGCACCGCGCGGACCACTCGGCGACCGCGGGCCATGACCACGACATTGGGTGCAAAGAGTTCCTCCCTCCGCTCCTTCAGGTCCTTCACCACCTTCGCCAGGTCGTTCCGGAGCGCCCGCTCCGACAGGGGAAGGCGCTCCGTATTCCCCGCAAACCAGTCCAGCTTCCTGCGTCCCTTCTCCAACTCCCCCTCGGGAAGACGCCCTTCGGTGTCCAGCGGGATTGGGCCATTGCGGAACCGCAGGACCCGGCGGAGCCGTTGGAACCAGACCCACCGTTCCTCCAGCTTGACGCAGGTCTCCGTCAACTGCCCGTTGCCTGGCTTCGATAGGAACAGCCGCCCCAATATCTCCTCGAGCTTCCGGTAGGGGACTCCCCGCGCCCTGCGGCCCGGATAGGAGAGTACTCGTCGGAGCGCTCTCCAGACCTTTTCGCACCGCCGATAGAACTCCACCTCCGCGAGGAAGAAGGGGTAGGAGAGACCCTGCCCTGCCTTCCGGTAGGCCAGGATCTCCTCCACCCATGCCAAGGTCTGTTGCGCCTCCCGGCTGGTCCCCTTCTCCCGATGGAGCCTCTTGCGGAGAGCGAAGAGGCGCGTCTTTACTCCCCGGCGGTTCACGGTGAGCCGGAACCTCGGGTAGAGCCGGTCGAAGAGCTTGAGCTCCTCCGCCCGGAGGAAATGCATATGGCAGGTGAGGATGAGGAGACCCGGCCATACCTCCCGGAGGGCCTGGTCAATCCCCTTGCTCATGTCCCGCACGGCGGCCACGGGCGCCCCCAGGAGCGCATCCAGACGGCGGAGAACCGGGGCGATGGCAATCCGGCTCTCCGCCACGATGGTGGCGGAGAGGAGCACGGTGCCGCTCCAGCCGTCGGTGTAGAGTAGGAGGCGGGGTTCCCCCCGCCGTCCCCTGCCCCAAACCGTGCGGCCGCGATTAGCGGAACACGGCTTTCTCGACCTCATCGGGATTTCTCTTTGAGGATGGCGTAGGGAAGCTTGAGCCCCATCTCGTAGAGCTTCACCGTGGGCATGACCTGTACGGCCTTCCTCCACCATCGTTTCCCGATGGCGTGGTGCCGCACTCGGTCCAGTATCCACTTCCCCAGCCGCCACATCAGAGGGTCGGGCCGGCTCAGGCTGTAGTAGTTCGTCCACCCGCGTATCACGGGCATCACTCTCCCCACCACCTCCGCCGTCCCCCGTCGGTCGTGCTTCAGCGTCAGGGACCTTACCTTCTCCTGGAAGCGTTTCACCGACTTCTCCGATGGCCCAAGGCCCCAGAGGGTGATGCGATACCCGAGGAAGTCTATCCCCTCTTCCAACGACACAACCCGCGTCTTTTCCGGCTTCATCGCCAGCCCCTCTTTCTTCAGGGCCGACTCCACCTCGGTCTGGGCCGCTTCCGCTTCCTCCCGGCTGGCGCACGACACCACAAGATCATCCGCGAACCTCGTCAACCCCCAGCGCTTCCCCACCTCGCGGTCAAACTCCGCCAAGTAGATGTTCGCCAAGAGCGGAGAGAGAGGGCTTCCTTGCGGGATGCCCTCTGCGTCTTCCCCTATGGTCTCCCCCAACACCCCGGACCGGATGACCGCACCCACCAGACGGAGAAAGCTTCCGTCCGCGATGCGCTCCGCGAGCTTGGCTACCGCCCGCTTCCGGCCTATTGTGTCGAAGAAGGACGCCACGTCGGTCTCCACAACCCAAGCCTTCCCCTTATGGCCCAGATTGGCGACCCGGGCCACGGCTTGCTGGGCGTTCTTCCCTTGGACATACGCAAAGCACGCTTCTCCTAACATGTCCTCGAACATCGGGTAGAGCACGATGGCGATGGCGGCGTGCACTACTCGGTCCTCCACGCACGGAATTGCGATACCTCGCTTCCGTCCATCCGGCTTCGGAATCCAGACCCTTCGCAACGGCTTCGGCTGCCAGCTGTGAAGGCGCAACGCCTCCGATAGCTCGAACAGCCTCTCCTTCGCGTGCTCGCCGAACTCCTCCACCGTCTCCCCGTCCACTCCCGGGGCCCCTCCGTTCTTCCTCACTTGCTCCCATGCCGCCTGGAGGGTTGCCTTCCTGCACAGGAGGGGCATCATCGAGGGATGCTTCTGCCCCGTCCACTTCGGAAGCGGCTTCATGGGTTACTTTCCCCAACCACGCTCGACCGGCCCGAGGGGCGACTCGCGCCCTCTCCCTCCCTCGGCGGCTCCTCGTATGGGACAGGGTGGGTTCCCCTGCCATCCCGCTCCCGCCCTCGGGAGGTCACTCTGCCGGCCTCTTCCGCATGGTCCTTGGTCGACCAGGAGTCCTTCCCTGACCTCCGATTACAGGAGGCCCCATCGGTACTACGACTCCATCCGCCACCCTGGCCCCTTCGTCCCTGCATCGCTGCAAGGTCTACCCGTCCTGCGGTTCGGGTTACTAGCGCCCGGATACCCTTTCCCGGGGCGTCCCTCACCATCGCAGTCGGGAGGACCGAGGGCTTCCCGATATCCCCAAGATGGCCCCATAGGCGCATGCCCACCTCACTCACGGCCCCGTCGTGCACCACACACGGCTTCCCCCACTCAGGAGGGGGTCGCCCTTCCACGGGATCGCTGGTTGTCGGTTCGTTTTCCTTGGGCCTACGTCCTTGCAGTTTGGGCCCTCCGGATTCAGCGTTTCCACTGACACCCTGCCCTCTGCTACGGCTTCTGTGTGGCTTGTTCCGTTGTTCGGTCATCTTGGCTTTTCGGCGGCACCCTGAGTTTCAGGGATGTCCTTGTTCCTCGGCGTGAAATGTCTGTCCCCTAATTGAGAGTACACTACGCCAGGAAGTGGCTTGCTGGTGCCTTCGTCTGGATGAGGACACCATACGACGACGTTTTATACTATGGCCCCTGTACGTGGCCATGGGCCACCTCGAGGCCAAGACCTTCGGGAACTCCACCTACTACTACTACGTAGAGAAACGCTGGGTCGACGGCCGCTCCCGCCGGGCCCGCACCGTCTACCTCGGTCCCGCCGAGAAGATATTCTCCACCATGAAGGGTACCCCCGGAGTCGAGGGGGAGCCCGTGCGCGTTCGGGCATACCCCTTCGGGGTGATTTCCAGCCTTCTCACCACCGCCAAGGATCTCGGATTCGTGGAGACGGTCGATCACTACGCCCACAAGCGCACCACGCCCGGGTTCTCCGTCGGCCAGTACCTCCTCCTCTCCATTCTCGCCCGTTCCCTCGAACCCTGGAGCAAAGCGGCGACCGGGCGCTGGTTCTACCGCAAGTCCTTCCTCAAGTTCGTCTGGGATGCCCCCCACGAGCTCAACAGCGAGAACATTCTCTCCAACCTGCGTCACCTTGCCAGTCTTCGGATCCAGCGGGAGATCGAGGAGGCCCTCACCCGGAAGCTGGTCGAGCGGGGGTTGCGTCCCAGCCTCCTCCTCTGGGACGCCTCCAACTGGTCGAGCTACATCGAACAGGGGGAGGCCCTGCCCCACCCAGGAAAGGCCAAGAATCGCCGCTACGATCTGAACCTCGTCTCCATGGCCCTGGCGGTGACGGAGGACCATGTCCCCCTGCTCCACGAGATGGGGCCGGGGAACCTCGACGAGAGCGAGGTGTTCCCGAAGACGGTGGAGGCGCTGGCGATGCGCCTGATGCGCCTCCACCTGGACACCTCGGAGATGATCCTGGTGACGGACAAGGGACCCCTGTCGGAGGACAATCTGGCGAAGGTGCGGGAATGGATGCATGTAGTGGCGGCGCTCCCTGCCAACATGGCCTCGGACCTCATGGACCTCGACCTGGACCGCTTCTCACCCCTCCACGCCACCGGGGGGGGCCACGAGCTTCTGGGCTATCTTGCGCAGAGAGAACTGTACGGGCAGGAGTGGAACGTGGCGGTGACCTACAACGCGGCCACCGCCCGGAGGAAGGCGGAGACCTACGCCCGGTATGAGAAGAAGTTTCTGGAAGGGATGGCGAAGCTGAAGGAGGGCTACGAGCGGACCAAGGGGCGTCAGTTGAGCTACCCCCGGGCAGCGGAGTGGGCCGCCAACCTGGTGTCCTCGGACTATGTGGGGGTCTTCCGCTACGAGCTGATGCCGAACCCGAAGGAAGTGAGCTATGGGGTGAACGAGGAGCGGAAGGCGACCCTGCTCCGCCGGGCGGGACGCCGGATGTTCTTCACGGACCTCGATCTGGATGCGGAGGGGATGGCGTGGACCTACGAGGAGCGGACAAAGATCGAGGAGGACTTCAAGTGGATGAAGGGGGACGAGGTGATGCCCTTGTCGCCGCTGTTCGTGCGGAAGGACGAGTCGATCCTGGCGCACTCGTTCCTGGTGGTGATGGGGATGCTGCTGTGGCGGCTGACCTGGAAGCGGATCCGGGAGGCGGGGATCCATGCCCCCGAGGGGGAGGTGCTGGAGGCGCTGGACGAGCTCGATCTCGTGCTGATGGGCCGGCAGAAGCGGGGGGAGCTCAAGGGCGGGGAGTGGAAGCTCTCCGACCACGGGGTCCTGGCCGGAGAGCTCTTCGAGAAGCTCAAGTTGGGAGGCGAGATCCCCGCGTAGCGGGGGGTGTGCTAGGGATTTAGGGGACAGGGATTCGGGCAGGCTCTACGGCGTAAATCAGGGTGTCAATGACCCTTATCCCTGAAACTCAGGTCGGTGAGCTGGAGGGTCATGCGCCCCGCCTTCCCGGTGCCGTCAATCAGGAGGACGTAGCCCCCCTGCGGTTCCTGGAACTGCCGGCCCAGGGTCGCCAAACTCTCCAGGTGGACGGCGACCGTGTAGAGGGTGTAGCGGTCGGCGAGCCACTGGAGGGTTCGGAGGGAAACCCTCACCCCCCGTTCCGCGAACTCTTCCCGGATCTCGGGGAACTGGCGGTGGGCGAGGAACCTTCGCTGGCCCACGCGGGCAATCAGGTCGAAGGTATAGCTGCTCTTGGGCGGGGTGATCGGGTCGGGGGCGAAGACCCGGCGGGGGTGCTGGGGGCAGGGGAGAAAGACCTCAGTGATGGGCAGGGGCTGACCGGCATCCTGGACCGTCCTGGTGACGGTCTTCTGGACGTGAAGTGAGCGCCCGCAGTTCGGGGAGCAGGCGTGCTGGTGGGGCTCCCTGCGGACCGGGTCGGGATCATTTGCAACGGAGAGAATACCGCTTGAGGGGGGGGGTGTAGGTCAGGCTGAACTGCTTGGGCTGCCCGGGAATGTCGAGTCCCAGCGACTTGAGCTTCTCGGCCAGTTCGACGGAGGAGGGTTTCCCCTGGAGGAAGGCGACAGCGACCTGGGTGGCAAGGGAGGCATCCAGGGGAAAGGTCCGGCCGTGGGGGTTGGTTCCGAGATGCTCAAGGACGCGCTGATGCACCTTTCCATTCTCCCAATAGTTCTCCACGCGAGCGAAGTAGGTCCGCTGGGTCCCGTCACTGAGGGTGCGCTTGTGGGATCGGATGAACGACATGCCTAGTGGAAGCACTACCACTAGGCCAATAAGGTTTTCTCCGATGGAGAGGGCGAACCCGTACCCACTAGGTCAGGTCAGGCAACCACTGATTGCCGCAATAGAGTGCGTGGCGTCGGGAGGCTTGGAATGTAGTGTGTCGTGAACGATGGCCCGGATGGTGACGTCCGGGACCGACAGAGGACCCACGGCTCGAGGTGCATCACTCATCAGCGCTTGGAGGCGACCGGCGAGGAAGCGCCTCCTCCAGAGCGCGCAGGTGTTGGACTCCGTGGGGAGTTCTTCGGCGATGGTCTTGTTGGTCGCCCCCTCCGCTGCGCGGAGCACGATTCGGGATCTGAGAACCACTCGGGGGGGAGTAAAACGCCCTCGAGCCCAAGAGGTTAGGTGGACTCGTTCGTCCTCGGAGAGGGTGATCCGGGGGGCGACTCGCACGGGAGGAGCATAGCCGCTGGGTGTAATAAACGTGGCTAATCATGACTCATCACGCTATCAGAGCTCAATCCAGTGTAAGGCCTATATGCATACTGGCAATACACTCGACTACTTCAAAGGGGTAGACGAAACCTTGAGTAAGGCGCAGTGATGTGGGGATTCTTTTGTCTACT
>JAKBKR010000107.1 GCA_021832495.1 bacterium
GAACAAAGCCCGAAGGAACACCCTTCTAGCAACAGGAGCGGTGGTCGTCTCGCTCATCACCATCGGTGAACTTCTCGCGTGGAATGCCGCGTTCAGCGGTGGCGATCCCTCTGAGGAGGGTGTCTCTTCTGCGGAAAGCCTCTCACCCAGAGAGGACTCTCCCAACGAGGAACCCGTCGCTCTGAACGAACACTTCGTTGGTGTGAAGTCGGTGGCGTTCAGCCACGATGGCGACCTACTCACCTATGGTGACGGGGACGGCAACGTTCTCCTGCAGGACATCAACTGAACTGCCACCACCCGGTGGTCGAGGATCAGGCGCGCTGCGACAAGGCCATGGGCTGCCCTCGGCGTCGTGATAGGTGAACCGTCCCTGGGTGCTGGAGGCCAACATGGCCCCTGACCTGGAGACCTGGCTTCGGTTGCTCACTTTGTACGACGATGAGGAACTCCAGGTGGCTGAGCCGCCGTAATGCGCTACTGGCTCCACCAATTACGGGGCCAATCTGACCCATTATGCCCGCTACCGGGTGTGGGCCATCGAGCGCACCTGGACCTGAACGCAGGGCGTTCACCCTGTGTTGGCGCGGGTTAGGGGGTTGCCCACGTTCAAGTGAAGTGAGCCTGTCCCAGCAAGCAACGGGAAGGAGGAAAGAACACCTTCTCACCCGACGCGGCCCGCAGCAATACGCGGAGGTCTCATCCTGATGCTGCCGGGACAAACCGGCGCGAATCTAGAGCTCGCTTACACGGCAAGCACCACTGAAGAATCAAGGCTGATCCTGCCCGACGCAACCCACTGGGCGTCGTACGATTTTCCGATGAACCACCCAACGTGATTAAGCGCAAAAATCACCGCCCGCAGAGAATAAAGCAGCCCTTACCTGTTCCTGCCTCAACGATTGATTCCTTCCAACGTCCCAGAAAGAGCCCCCTCCGGGGCGCCAATATAGCAGACGATCTCGCGGCTACCGGATTCTTCCCAATCTGCAGATTGAGGAACGATTGACCACGAGTATATCTCGGAGCTCAGATACTCAACACCGATGAAATTCTCGAAATATTCACCCTCACAATTATTCCTGGCGACTTCAGCCAATGCTATTTCTCCAGGAAAATCACCCTTGGCGAGCTCTTCGATATGAAAGACTTCGAAATCGTGCGGCTCAGAGCAATCAACCAGCTCGACCTCAGAAGTACCTTCACTTGCCAGGGCGTCCCGAATCGCAATCTCATCGAAACAGTCCCCGACCGTGACCCCCATAATATTACCTTTCCCCAAAAGGGAACTGGCTAACACCCAAGAAGAAATACCGAAAGCAGAAACAACAGCCAGGAACAAAAGAAACCTGGAATCAAAAATGCGAGACCACAGGGACACTCAAACACTCCATCGCATCATAAGACGAGACTTCTTTCAAAATAATGGATTTCCCATGAAAAATCTCGAGCATGCTGCCACTAGAAACCCTACCGAAGCATTGAGGAGATAACCTTCACTCAAGACAGGAAGGACGAATTCTTAGCCAACTAAACCTTCCAGGAGTCCAAGCAAGGACACGTCGAACCACTGCGCACTAGTCATTACACTGAGAATCAGATAGCACCACTGAGCACCCTCCGAGGTAATCCAGAATAGGTGCACTCAGAAAACGCCCTCCGCTAAAGGCAACCTGACCTCATTGTAAAAATCTTCCCAACCCCGCTCAGAACAGACAGGAGCATGCATACCAATGGAGTCTGAAGTCAAATATCTCCCCGAGAGAACGACACTCCCTGAGAAACAAAATCTTCCAAGTAAGGGATATCAATATCTCTAGATGAAATCCTCACAAGGAGCTCACATATCCCACCTTTGAACTGCCACCAATATCCTCCATTAGCTACAATCACAGTCCACCCACAGAACTCTTGATCGTAAAAAAGGGACAGCGGTCTTTCTGCAATCTCCCCTACAGAAAACAAGTTATACGGATCCCTACTCAGAACAAGCGAGGGGTCAATCTCACCAGATTCACCTTCGAGTAGGAATTTCGAAACCCGCTCCGCCATATACACTATTGGCTGGTTTCGCGAATTAATAAAATCCTCGACACCCATTTCACTCAAACCGAATACGTTAATTGACAAAGTTTCATCTTCATCGACAGAAACAACGCTTCCGTAGGCACTCATGAGAGAGATAAAGTCTTCTGGAAGCCGCCGACCAAGGAACCCCTCCACCGAGCCAGAAGGGAAAAGATCCTCTGAACTCGGAGCTCCTATCATTTCAAAAAGAATCTGAGTATAGTTTTGACTCATCTCGAACCCCCTCCAACGCAAGGAACGCCTCTGTAATCGCTAGGCTCATATTCGTTTGTAATACACACGTCCAGACGATACCCTCCATCACCCACGGCGCGCATATGAATCAATTCTGGAGTTTTCGGGTCAGTTCCATAAATCGGTCGGACCGAATAAACGACTTGCTGACCGGCTTCCACTGCCGCACGGACTTCCGTCTCATAGGATTTCATCACGGGGTCATTGGTTCGGCGATACATGTTGACAAGATTTCTTGCATCCTTCCCACTCCCACCAAGTTGATCACCAAGGAGATGACCCCTGTTGTATGCATGCAGCCCGTTAGGAAGTTTCGGGTGATGTTGCGGCGTGGACGGATACCCAGGAATTTGTGAAGCTGGAACACGCGCTCGTGAACCTCCTGCATTGCGACCAACATCCTGGGGAGAACAAAACCTTTTTGCAATTCCACTCCTACGGCCCTCCGTATCGATGAAGCCATAATTCGTGTAAGGTACGCAGTCATCATTCTGCTCATCTACCCGGCTTGGCAGCGCTTCTCTCCGTGAGGAGGGAACAACCCCACGAGGGGTGATCCCAAACTCGAACTCCTCATAGAGATCGTCAAGGGTGGTTACCCGCTCAACGTTTACCTTCGCTTCCACTTCAAGACGCTCTTGGTCAACTTGCGCCTGGTTAATAAGTGGCCGCATCGGAGGACGTGATTGTGGCGTGTTTAGAATCTTCCGAAGGATTTCCTTACGGTTATCCACCACCGCAGGGGGGCGATTTTTCCCCTGATTGCCTCTGGGAGATCCTGCCCACCCGTAGCTTCCACCCCAAACCCCGGTACCTGCATATCCACCCGAAACAGTCCCTACGCCGCCACCAGCAAAGGACCAGCCACGGCTAGTCCATGACCCTCCCCTGTAGTAGGGAAGAGCCGTAGAATATCTATAATTCGTATTGACCCGAATCCGAGGAATGGTGTAGTTGAGATTGGCCACAATATTAGCCACTCGATATCCTACATAGCCCACTGAGACTGCGGTAGCGGCATAGAGCGAGAAGGTAGCGAGAGCTGAAAAGCTGAAACTGAATGCCCACGGGACCGCAGCAACAAAAGCAAAATGTCCGGTGGGATCTGTGTTCTTGATCGGGTTGGCGTTGCCGTAGGTGTACCGATTCGCCTGCACCGACGGAGTCGGTTCGAGGGTCATGGTGTCGCGGGAAGCAAACCGGCCAATACCTGGCTGGTACCAGCGGGCGTGCATGTTCACGTCACCGGTGTCCGGGTCAGTCCACTCGCCCTGATATCCCACCGATGACACGGCGGAAGTACCGAGTCCTTCACCGAAGGGTCCAAAGTCGGTGGTGGTGACGGTCGTACCCGCGCTGGTGTGGGTGGCAAGCAGGTCCCCATGAGAGTTGCTGTAGGACAGCGCCGGGGTCTGACCTTGGTCGGCGACGCTCATCAAGCCGCCGGAAGCATCACGCCCGTACTCCGAGACCGGAGCGTCCGTTCCATCCAGGACAGCGATCGGGTTGTTGCTAAGACCCTGGTAAACGTAGGTGTGGGGCTGGCTTCCCACCTCGCGCTCGGTCATCCGGCCCAGCGCGTCATAGGCGTACTCGCCTGAGCCGTTGCCCGCGTTGATCATCCGCTCGAACCCATCGAACTGCGGGGTGCGCAGCTCGCCGTCAACGAACTGGGAGTTGAGGGTCCCGTCGGGGTTATAGGCCCAGGTATCCCCGTTGCTGGAGGAGGTGAGTCGGTTGCGTTCGTCGAACTCGAACGCCTCCGTTCCAACCTGAACGCGGTTGCCGGAGGCATCCCAGGTGTACTCGGTCTCTTGACCACCCGGGGAAGTCCAGGAGGTAAGGCGTGATGCCTGATCGTAGGCGTACTGGTGTCGTCCGGAGGGCGAGGTTCCCTGTGTGGAGCGCTCGGTGATGTTACCGGCGTCGTCGTAGGTGTAAGTGGTGGACACGGTGGTTGTTCCGCCAGAGGAGACGAGAGTGTCCTCGACCAGCTGGGACAACGGGTCATAGCTGAAGCTGCGTACCGCTCCGTCGTCGGTGGTGATGGTGGACACCAGACCGGTTTGGTCATAGTCGATGCTCAGGTCCGTAGCGGTCACCGGGTCGTGGTGTTCGATGACACGGCCAGCGGAGTCATGGTTGAAGGTCGTGGTCCCGGTGATGTCCAGTCGGGTATCGACACGACCCGCAGCGTCGTAGCTGATCGTGGTTCCTGGTGCCATACCTTCGAAGGAGACGGTGTTCGGCCCTAGGAGCTGGACCTGATTGCCACGGTCGTCGTAGACGATCTCGATGTACCCGCCTGGGGTTCCGATCTGAGACGGACGACCCAATAGGTCGTACCCGATGCCACGGTCCTCGGTGGCGGCCGCGGCCCCCGTGGCGGTTTCCCGGGTCAGGCCACCCAATTCGTTGTAGGTGCGTTCACGCACCACACCGCCGGGAACCTCTTGCCGGATGGGATTGCCTCCGGCGTCATAGAACATGGTCCAGGTACGGTCAGCCGCGTCCGGGGCCGTATCGGTCGCAGGTTCGATCTGCTCGGCCACCTGCCCGGTGGGGGTGTAGGTGGTGTATGTGTCGTTCGCTCGACCGTCGGTGATCCGGGTCCGCTGACCCAGCGCGTCGTAACCGAAGCTGGTCGTGATCGTCTGGGAATCGCTGACCGGCTCGATCAGACTGGTCGGCTGTCCCTGGGCGTTGTACTCGGTTCGCGTGATGTTGCCGAGGGGGTCGGTCTGCTTGACAGGAAGACCAGCCGCGTCGTATTCGGTCGCCTGGGTGCGAAGTTCGTTGCCCTCCGCGTCCAGGACCTGGGCCTTGACCAGGCGTCCCGCGAGGTCGAACTTCGACACATGCCGGGTTCCCACCGGATCCGTGACCTCACGAAGGCGTCCGGCCAAGTCGTAGTCGAAGGTCGTGGTCTCGCCAACAGGGTTGATGGTTTCCACCAGTTCACCCGCCGGGTTGTAGGCGCTGGTGCTCTCGTTGCCGAGCGGGTCGGTGACGGAGATCTGGTTTCCCATCACGTCATAGACGTAGTGGGTGGTGTAGGCCGCCGCGGCGGGGACGCGTTCGATCTGGGTGTCGGTGATCTGTCTGCCGAGGTCGTCGTATGTGGCCTCGGTTCTGGCCTCCAGGGGGTCGACGGCGGCGAGCATCTCCCCCACCGGGTTGTGGGTGAAGGTCCACTGACCGGCTTCGCCGAACCCTTCCATTTGTGGATCGGTGATGCGGGCGAGGTGCCCCAGCTGGTCCCAGGTGTAGGTGCGAGTGTTACCCAGGGCGTCGGTCTGCTCGACCATCCGCCCCAGAGCGTCGTAGCTAATCTGCGCCTGAGGCGCTACCGGTGTGTCGTCCGCACCGTCGAAGGTCGGTGCTTGTGCCTGGGTTCGCTGTCCGAGCAGGTCGTAGCCGAAGACAGAGGTGTGCCCCTCGGCGTCCTGCTGGTGGGTGAGGTTACCGACCAGGTCGTAACCGAATCTGGTGGTCGGGCGACCTGTAGTGGTCGGTTCGCCGTGGTGTTCGATCTCGACCTCGGGCAGGCGTTCCTCTACCAGGCGGCCGAGTTCGTCGTAGACCATCAGTGAGGTGAAGTCAGCGGCCCTGGCCCCCTCTTCGTTGCCCCGTGGATCGGTGATGGCCGTGGCTAGTCCGAGTTCGTTGACCTTGTAACTGGTCAGGAGCTCTTGACCGTCGACCTGGACGGCTTCTTCAATGAGATCACCGGCCGCGTTGTAGGCGTAGCGCACCCGCTCCACTCGATCAGAAGGGTCGGACAACGCGATTTCAAGAACGTTGTCCCTGCTGTCGTAGGTATAAGAGGTGCTCCGGGCGAGCTCTTCGGGGTCGACTGTCTCACTGACCAGGCGGGAGGCCGCGTCCCAGACCATGTCGGTGCGCGTGACACCGCCCTCGGTCACCGTACGGACCGGGTTGCCCGCCGGGTCGTAGAAGTGTTCCTCCAGGATCACGTCTTGAGGTTCTTCGCTGTCGTTGAGCATCGCGCCGGTCGCGATGGTTTGTGCGGGAAGCCCGTCGGCGTAGTAGGTGTAGGAGGTGGTGCGGCCGACCGCGTCGGTGGTCGAGGCCAGGTCACCGTTCGGGTCATAGGAGTTGGACCGCAACACCAGCGGTGCGGGCTCGTTGTCCTCGTCGGGATGACCAACCCAGCCTTCGATGCTGTGTTCGGCCACGTGTCCGCGGTCGGTGTAGGTGGTGCGGAACTCGGTGCCGCCGGCGTCCTGGTGGTAGGTCTGTGCGCCGGTGAGATCATAGCCGTAGTGCTCGGTGTTCCCCTCCGGGTCGCTCTGAGCCACTAGGTGCCCGTACCGGTTGTAGGCCAACATGGTGACCCGCTCCGGCTCACCTCCGGTCAGGTCGCTGACCGTCTGGCGGACGGGGTTGCCGTCCTTGTCGTAGACGTGGCTGGTCTGCTGCTGGTGGGCGGTATCGGTCAGCTCGTTGGTGACGGCGGGCCCGGTCTCGGTGAGCACCCGACCTGCGTCGTCATAGGTGAATATGGTGGTGATGCCCGCGGGGTGGTCTTCGGTAACAACCGTAGAGGACTCCATCCGGCCGAGCCCGTCGTAGGTGTACTCGGTGACCAGGCCAGAGGGCTCCCGTACCCGGGTGATGTCTCCGTGGGTGTTGTAGGAGAA
>JAKBKR010000108.1 GCA_021832495.1 bacterium
AGTGCGTCGACTGATGGAAATCCGCAATCTCGATCATGAGATTGACCGCTATATCCTGAGCGAGCGAGATTACCTTGACCTTTTGGTCGAAGTGCTTTCAGTGAACATTCACCAGTCCGTGAAGTTGGAGGGAAGTAGAATCGCCCTGGGCGAGGCGGCTCGCGTGACCCGATCAACTCTCTTAGGAACCGAACCACATCGCTTGGAAAGTTCGCGCCAAGAGATTCGCAATCACGTGCTCGTGTGGACGCGACCCGAGCGATGGCACTTGCCTTGGTCCCGGAGCATGGTACAAGCCCTCCACGCTACGCTCTTTGATGGAGTGGACGAAGAAGCTCGCCCAGGGGAACTCACACGAAGGCGAATGGCCGTGTACTCTAGCAAGGGAGAGGAACTCTTCATCGGTTGTCCTGCAGAACAAGTGGGAGAGGAGGTCGATTCCTTGATCGAATGGGCGAACCGCCAATCTGGGGCTTACTTCCCCGTTGTGTCAGCGGCCGTCTTCTTCCACGAGTTCGAGAGCATCCATCCCTTTGAAGAAGGCAACGGAAGGACAGGGCGCACTCTCTTCCACATGCTCTTGGAGAACCAAGGTCTCCCCAACTCGCGCTTTTGCCAAGTGGAGAAATACCTCATCAAGGACCCAGAGCTATACTACCGCATCCTGGGGTGGACTGATTTCAAGGGAAGCTATCTCGAGCTTGTCGACTTCTTTACGGACGCCCTATTGGAGAGCTACCGGGAAGCGGTGAAGCGACTTGAGGAGAAGGATCTCATGACCCATGGTCTCGATGAGACGGGACGGCGTCTCCTTGTCCAGGCCCGGCGATACGGTGCCCCCTTTTCCGTGCGAGAGGCAACCGCTTGGATTGGAGGGCGTGGCGAACAGACGATTCGTTCCCACCTGAACGACCTCGTCAGACGAGGTGCCTTGAGGGCTACGGGTGCCACAAAGTCGCGGAGGTACGCCTTTGCCACCGCCGTGCTGCCCCGGACCCGCTCCCCAACTCCACAGCCTGAGGGCGAAAACCACTCCTGAGGGATCCTGTGGAAGCGACCCTGGCCGGGGAAGAAAATGGTGGAGATGAGAGTTAGTCCAACCCATGGCCAGTTGGAGGACATCGTGGAGGTCGGCTAGTGTGTAGTCACTGGGAACTGAGACTCTGCGCAAGACCTGCGGTTCGACATCGTTCAAGGTGACTTTGCGTTCGTGGATGAACTGGACGAACGGGGCAGGGGACTTTCTGGGGGGTGTGGACCTCCCCGGAGGCAACGGATCTTAACGAGCATGGGGGTAGAGAGCTTCTGCGTTCGAAGGAAGGGAGCCAAGCACCGGTACTCTTCGGATTCGAAGATCTGTTCCTTCGGCTGGCGACCCCAGGTCTCAGAATCCACGGGGTTGGACAAGGCGCGAGGGGAGGAACTTGACGTGATCTCTTTATCCTATAGCACACAATAGAGGCCACATGTCAGCCGGTGATTCCACAACGACAATCCAGCTTCACCAGAGCACTCGGCGACTCCTGTATGCGCTTAAGGCCTCTGGGCAGAGTTACGAAGACCTGATCCTTGAGATGGCAGAAGATCACTATCCTCCAGAGTTCCTGGGCGAGCTGAAGAGTCGATTCTCGGTGCTCCATGGCAAGACTGCAAGCGAGGTCTTTGCGCGAGCCCGTTTGTGAACTACACCGTTCGTTTCATCGATGACACCGAGGCAGAGTTCTTGCGCTTGCATCGCAGCCTTCCTATCCGTTTCAAGAATCTTCTCCCATATCTGGAGCACAACCCCTTCGTCTCGTACCCCTTCCTTCCCGTGAAGCCTGTCGGGCCAATCCCGGGTGTCTGGAGATTCCCGCTCGGGCCCTATCGGGTCTTCTACAAGGTAGACGGACAAACTGTATGGGCAGGCAAGATTTGGAAACGCTTACCAGCCTACGACAAGGCTCACCTTCGGCAGCTCGGCCTGCCTTCCGCGTATGAAGTCCAGAGCAATCATGGCAAGGGTCAGGCTTCCGACCCCTGAGGAAGGCGGGAAGGTTCTCTCTCAGCTTCGCCTAAGGGTAGAGGCACCCCCACACCAGAGGGAGCGTAGAGTGGGACTGACATAGAACGCAAAGCGGGGCGCAACCGAGATCGGTCTTGAGTGCCCTCAACCCTATGGGGTCAGATGGGACACGTTTCTCCCACCAGATTTCACCTGAGATGACGAGTCTTCGGAGGTCTTCTTGGATATGCAACGGGCCGCTCCACGATTCGTGTGAAGACAATCGTCACCCCGTCCACACGATAGAATACACAAAAGTCCTCCAAGTGGACGCGCCACTCCCCGGGGTGCCTTGCCCCCTGCCGAACCCTCAGCCACGGATACGACTTGAATGGATTTCTGCGAAGGTAGAACAGTTTCTCATTGAATAGGTGTCTGAGCCTTGTGGACAGCGCACGGAATTCCTCATCCGCTGATTCGAGGAATTCGTAGCCGTAGAGGGTCACACCAGACCCGCTTTCTTCATTACTGTCCGTCCGGGAATGCGCTTCTCGGTCGCCCAGCGACGCTCGATCTCCTTGTAGAACTCATCATCGAAGTATGATTCCTCGAGGAGGTCCAACAGGAGCTCATCAAAGCTTTCACCCGTCCCCTTTACCGACTCAAGCAGACGCCGGGTCCTTTCCGACACTGTAATCGTGGTAGGGTGGCTGAGTGTTGTAGACATCGATTTTCAATTGGCACCAATTGATTTAAGTGTTTCGTAGGAGCTCAAGTGAGGGATGCTTTGGCTGGGACTGTCTGTCGAACGTGGACGGGCCCTTCCAGAGGAGTCCCCTGTATTAAGGAGCTCCCCCCTCATTGGGGGCTCTCTCGATACCCCCTCTCAGGCGGCTACCCCAAGGGAAAAGTGGAATCAACGCTGACGGTTGTGATCGAGGGCCATGGCAAGATCAGAGCATAGGTTTCAATCTAGGGAGTGAGGCGATTCTCCTCGTAGTGGCAAGGCAGAAACCTCCAGCTGCGAGCCTGCAACCATTAATACCATTATGACCATTAGGTTATCGCATGGTTACCGACGCGCAGACGAGCATCCCGGTCCACGCCTCTACCTTGAAGCTGCTCCAGGGAATGAAGACCGGAGGACAGAACTGGGACGAATTTCTTCTGGAGCTTGCCGAGAAGGAGATCGACCGGATGGAGATCGAACTCGGTGAGATGTCTGTGGCTCTCTACAAGGCTGGAGTCGGCAAGGTCGTTGACTGGGAAAACGTAAGGAAGGAGATCGGAACGCGAAGGAAGCGGTAAGTGTCCCGAATCGTCCTCTGGGGAAACTCCTCAGAGCAGTTGAGATCTCTGCCAGATGAAGTCCGACTCGCATTCACTACAGCGATTGATTCTCTTGCGAAGGACCCGGCGTCCCTCCCTTCCATCGACTCTCCCCTTGAGTTGAGGACAGGGACCTTGGAGGGGGCACTTCCCCTCCTTAGAATCAAGGTTAAGCGGTCTCCCACTGACCCCGGCTTCAGAGCTGTCTATTTCATCGACGGGGATCGGGTGGTATTCCTTTTCTTCGCGAATCGGGACGAATCGACCTACAAGCGATTGAAGGCGCTGTACCATCGGGCCCTATCGAGGGGTCATTCCCTGTGGACCCCCTAGGAAGGGCTTCGCCAGTAGAAAAGTGGGAACAAGGGTCAGGGTTTCGACGAGGTACCATTATCGACGGAGGCCATACGTTGTGCGCATGGAACACCCCGAGCATAACAAAGGGGAGGGGGAACTCACCCTTTTTTTAAGGCGAGAAATTAGGCCCACCTGCTCTCGAACCCCGGTTATGATCAACTGACAAACGGACTTGGGCACGGGGTCCAGAGCGAGGATCTGCGGATCGGGTCTGAACGGGGACTCCCTTCCTCGGTCAGAGCCAGTAACGGGAGGGAGGCCGTAGAGGGTAACAAGGAGGGGGTGTCTGAACACCCCTACCTTCCGTGAGCGAGACAAGTACCGGACCCGGGGCCCTCGACTGCAGGTTGGCGCTATTCCACCGCCACCTGCTCCGCCGCTCCGTCCGCGATGTTCTTTGAATCCTGTACGGAGTCACTGTCGGTTGCGGTGTGGGCATTCACAGGTGGGTGGTTGTTGGTAGTCATCTCTTTCCACTTTCCCCCCTTCCGGGGCATCAAAAGGCTCAGGGCTGCGATGACGAGCGCCACCACGGCCAGCGCCAGGATCCCCCAGTCCAACCCGTTCGACAGCCCCGTGGCCGCCGGAGTTGGCCCCTTCGTCACCGTCACCGAGATGGCCGCAGAGCTTGTGTGTACACCCGCCCCATCGGTCACCGTCACCGATACGGTCGATACCCCCGTCACCTTCGGTACGCACGTCACCGTAGGAGCATCGGCCGATATGCACCCCTGGGGTAGTCCCACCCAATTGTAGCTCAGCGGGGCGGTCCCTCCGCTCACGCTCACCGTGAATGTCACGCTCTCTCCTACGGTCATTGTCGAGAGACTCCCTACCACCGTGGGAGTCCCCAAGACCGGGGACGTCACTAACGACACCGGGCCGACCGTCACCACCGCCCCGTTGTTGTCCGTCACCATCACGCTCACCCATGCCGTCCCTGCATCGGCCGGGGCACAGGCGACCGATGCCTTGTTGGCCGGAGCGCACCCGTTGGGTAACCCCATCCACTGGTAGCTCAGCCCTCCCGAACCCCCTCCCACCGACACCGTCAGGTTCGTCACCTGACCAAGGTCCAGCACTCCCGGGGACAGCGTCAGGCTTCCGGGGGATAGGCGGGGTGAAACAACCAGCTTCACCTCATTGCTCATCACGGTACCCCCGTTCGCATCGGTCACGTTCACCGACACCGCGAAGGTCCCGGCCGTCACCGGGCTGCAGCTCAGTGTGGCACTGTTCCCCGTCACGCATCCTGCGGGGAGCCCGCTCCAAGCATAGGTCAACGGGGAACTCCCCCCGCTCACGGTCACAGCGAAGGTCACCGCCTGGCCCACATCGAGCGTCGACACCGAGGACGCCAGAGTGGGTGTCCCTAAGGCTCGGGATACGCTCAAGGTCGTGGTCCCGGAGGTGATGGTCATTCCGTTCGAATCGGTCATTGTCACTGCGATCGCATAGATCCCGGGGTTCGTCGGGGTGCAGCTCACCGTGAGGGTATCCGCACTGACACACCCGGTCGGTAGTCCCGACCAGACGTAGGTGGAGGGGAGCCCCGTCCCGTTCGTCGCAGTGATGGAGAGCGATGTGGATTGACCCACATCCAGGGTCGATGGGGAGGCCACGGGACCCGAGATGGTCGGGTTCGCAGAGACCGTGTAGGAGAGGGAGGAGTCCGCCGATGTGAAGTTGTTCGTGTCGGTCACGTTCACGCTTACCGTTCCCCCAACGGCCGGGGCGGTCGGCACACAGGCCAGCGTGTTGGTCGTGGAAGTGGTGCAGTCGAGACCCGACGGGGCGCCCCACTTATAGGATGCGTAGACCCCAGTTCCACCCGTCGCCGAGGTGGAGAAGAGAACCGGCTGTCCGACATCGGCCGTGGCCCGTGTCGGCACCGGCACAGTGACCGATGGGTCCGGATAGACCGTCACGGTCGTCGTGGTCCACACACTGTTGCCCGCGGGGTCGGTCACAGTGAGAGTAACGGTATAGGTTCCCGAACTGTTCGCCGTGCACATCATCCCTGCGTTCGTCCAGGTCGCGGCCAGTGCAGTGCATTGGAGCCCCGTCCCCGGAGTCACCTCCGCCGAGGTCGCCATTAGCACCGGATTCCCTACGATCGCTGGTGCCGACAGTTGCAGAAGCTGACCCAGATCCAACGACAGCGTGGGTGCCGAGAGGGTTCGGACGGTCGTGGAGATGACGCTCACATCGTTCGAACCATAGTTCGCCACATACACATACCCGTTCCCGCTGTCATACGCCACGCCAAAGGGATAGCTTCCGACACCGACCGTCCCCATCACGCTCGTTCCCAAGATCACGCTCACACTGCTCGAACCCTAGTTCGCCACATACACGTACCCGTTGCCACTGTCATACCCCACGCCAAAGGGACCGGTCCCGACATTGATTGTCGCCACCACTGTCGTCCCCGAGATCACGCTCACAGTGTTCGATCCAAGGTTCGCCACGTAAACGTACCCGTTCCCGCTGTCATACCCCACGCCACTCGGATTGGTCCCGACACCGACCGTCCCTACCACACTTGTCCCTGAAATCAGGCTCACAGTGTCCGATCCCTGATTCGCCACATACACATCCCCGTTTGCGCTATCATACCCTACGCCAAGGGGATTGGTTCCAGCACCGACCGTCGCCACCACGCTCGTCCCCGAGATCACGCTCACATTGCTTGAGCCCGAGTTCGCCACATACACATACCCGTTCCCGCTGTCATACGCTACCCCAAAGGGTTGGTTCCCAACACCGACCGTCGCCACCACGCTCGTTCCGGAGATCACGCTCACATTGCTCGAACCGTCGTTCGCCACATACACATACCCGTTCCCGCTGTCATATGCCACGCCATAAGGTTGGTTCCCGACACCGATCGTCGCCACCACTGTCGTCCCCGAGATCACGCTCACAGTGTTCGATCCAAGGTTCGCCACGTAAACGTACCCGTTCCCGCTGTCATACCCAACATCGGTGGGGCGGGTCCCAACATTGACGGTCGACACCACAGTTGGGACAACCCCAACTCGATTGCCATCCATAGAACCGACATCGAGGAAGGTGGAGATCACGCTCACAGTGTTCGAACCCGAATTCGTCACATACACATCTCCGTTCCCGCTGTCATAACCCACCCCAGCGGGACCGGCCCCAACATTGATTGTCGCCACTACACTCGTCCCGGAGATCACGATTACATCGTTCGAACCAAGGTTCGCCACATACACATCCCCGTTCCCGCTGTCATACCCCACACCAAAGGGATTGTTCCCGACCCCG
>JAKBKR010000109.1 GCA_021832495.1 bacterium
CTAAAGGAGTTGGGGACAAACCTGTCCGCAACCCCCCCTTGGGGACAGGTCATTCCGGGCGGCGGGAAGGGCCGTCAAGGAAGTAGAGAGTCACTCTCGAATCCTCCTCCCGGATCCTTTTAGAATCGAATCCCAACTGGCTCATCAGCGCACCCATCTGGTGGGGAGTGAACTCGTCCCGCAGGTCCGGGGCCTGGGCAGTGGCCTTGGCGATCAGGTCCGATCCCCGGATGGTCGAACGGTTACCGTGAACTACGGTCCTTCCTTCAGATTCCAAATCGTCCACAGCCTGAAGGAGGGTCCTCACGATCATCCTCTTCCTCTTGCCCATGGAGTGTCCCATGGGTGGAAGCCCCTTGGGGGCGGGCTGGGCGGTGCCATTTGCTGCAGGAGTTTCTGGAGGCGTGCTCTCGACGACCGGCCCGGTCTCTTCGGTTTCATCCCTACCCTCCTCATGGGGAACCGTCCCTGGAGGATTGGGGAAGCAGGTCGGCATGGGTGCCGGGCCGTGGAAGGAAGGGATTCCATGCTCCCTGCCCGGGTGCTGGCAGAACCCCTCCCCCTCCTCGTACATGATGACGTAGTCCACTTCCATCTGTCTGGTGGGGGCCTTTTCGGCAAAAAAGGCCCCGAGTTCGGCTGCCCTCTCACGGGACGCTACCACGAAGATGCATCTCCTGCCCGCATCCATCGCCTTCTGGAGGTTCTGGAGCAGTTGGGGCGACCGGGACTCCAGCGTGGAGCACTCCACCTCGATGTGGCAGGTCTCCCCGCCCAGCGTTGCAATGGCGTCCGCCAAGGGCTCGTAGGAGTTTCCCTGGTCCACGAGGCTCACCTGCACTCCCTTGGTCGAGAGGTACTGCTTGAAGCGGACACGGAGGGAGACGTGCCTCCCCTTCTCTGCACCGCTCACGTGTCGTGTCTTCATCCCGGAAAGGAACTCCTGTCCCAGGGGCGTGATCGCATTGACCCCCCTCTGCCGGTCGTAGGTGAGATATCCCAGTTGCCTGCACCGGAGGACCGCCTCCCATATCTCGGCCCGTCGGAAGGGCACGATCTTGACGAGGTCCTCCACGGACCCGGGCTTCACTGCTAACGCCCGCAGGATGGCCGACATGTGCCGCTCGTCGATGAGGTAAGGCGAACACTGCGAACTCTCCTCGGTCGCGTACTGGCGGGTGTTGTCGAGGATGATCTTCTCGACGAGCTTGCGGGTCTCGGGAGGCATGGGCGGGGGCGGAGGCAAGGTGGAGCCTGCGACGAACTCGGCTCCGATTCGGAAGCCCGCGTACCCCTTCGGGAAGCGGTAGAAGTCGTCCGGGGGAGTGCCGAAGTGCTCGGACCTCGATATCTCCGCCGCCATCCTGGCGTCTCCCGGCCCCAGGCGGAAGAAGGCCCAGGTGGCCACGTTTTGCGTCACCGCATCCCGTATCTCCTCCGGGATCTGGTTCAGGTACTGGTTGGCCAGGACGAGCCGCAGCCCGTACTTGGCCCCCTCCGAGAGCATCGTCGAGAAGGTGCGGGATACGAAATTGTGCCACTCGTCCACGAAGAGGTAGAGCGAGGGCCGGTCGCTCCTCTTCCCCTGGAGCGCGAGGAACCCCAACTGGGCGATGAAGGCGGCCCCGAGCAGGCGGCTCTGCTCCCACCCCACTTTCCCCTTGTTGAGGTTGATGATGATCATCCGGTGCTTCGAAAGCAGGTCCTTGAAGGTGACCACATCCATCCGCTGGCAGAGTGCCCCGCTGAGGATCGAGTTGTTGACGATGGACCCGATGGGGTTCTGGGAGGAGAGGAGGTAGTCGGGGGAGGCCTTCTTCAGTTCCTCCAGGTAGGAGCGGCTGGCCACGGAACGGACCATGCCGGAGAAACTCTCCATGACCTGGCGGTTCTTCAGGAGCAGGAGGTAGAGGTCGTAGAGGTTTGTGTCGGGCCGTTCCATCAGGCCCGGGAGCAGGCTGCGGTAGACGTGCTCCATCCGCTGTCCCACCACACTGGCGTCCTCGTTCCGGGAAGGGACCCGGAGGGCCTTCAGGAGGAAGATGAGGTCCCCGATGATGAGGTCCCTCTGGTGGGCGAACGCCCCCTCGCTCAGGTTCTCCCGGTCCGGGACGTGGAGGACGTTGAATGGGACGAGGACCTTCTGGACCCCGTCCTCCTTGAAGAGGAAGGAGTCGGGCGCAAGGTCGATCTCGATGACCTCCCGGGCCTCCTCCGGGGTGAGGGAGCCCTTCAAGTCCTGTGCAAAGGTCCCGTGGGCCTCCACCATGACGAATCGCGTGGAGGGAGGAGAGTTCCGGTACTGGTGCAGGAGGAGGTTGTGGGCGAGGGTGGACTTCCCCATCTGGGTCTGCCCCTCGAGGAGCGTGTTGCCGGGGTCTTCCGGGAAGACGATGGACCGCTTCTCCCTATCGGAGTGCCCGACGACACAGCCCTTGCCGGTCGCCTGCGATCTTCCCAGGCCCACGGGAGACAACTGAACCTTTGCGGGAGCACCCGGTGACGATGAGGGGTGAGACACCAACCCTTGCGCCCGCCGGAGCTCCTCGAACCTGGAAGCCGTGTCCTGTCTTGTCCTCTCCCCGCCTTCAAGCGGCAGTGACGAGGTGGTCTCCCTGGGTGGTTTGGGGAGGGGATAAGAGGGAACAGCGGGTGGGCGAGGGACCAACTGTTCCCGGTGGGGCCATGCCTGGGCCACCTCTGCAGGGTGGACCGGTGTCCCGCCCATCTCGTAGGAGCCGGACAGCAGCGAGAGCCGCTTTTCCCAAGAGACGGGCAGGTCCCGGAAGAGCTCCCTTGAGGTCATCCCCCCGTAGCCCTTCCTTCGCGTCCCCGGAAGGAAGGAATGGACACCGAATGCCCGAAGCCATTCCAAGTAGGCCTCCCTCCTTCCCTTTTCACCCTGCAACAGGCCGCACCCCATCTCGCGGAAGGTGAAGAGCGGCCCCGAGCCGCCCCTCGTGCGCCACCGGATGGAGGATGCCCAGCCATTCAGCACGTCGCAGAAGCCCGCAGGGTCGTCCGTGACCGCCGCCTGGATCCCAAGGGTGTAGAAGATGGGCCACGAGAGCCTCAGCGTGTAGCGCGAGTGGTAGTCCATGTCCAGTTGGGTGGGCTCGAACCCCTTTGTTGGGGGCTGGTAGCCGTAGAGCCCGAGGGGACCGTCCTTGGCCCACCCCCTCGCCCGCAGGGCCGTCTTGTCCTCCGGGGAGAAGAGCGTCTGGGAGAGGCTCCGCTCCCTGACCCCCGTGTGGACGAAGAGGAAGTCGAGGACGAAATCCGCGGATGGATGGAGCCGCGACCAGGCCTCCAGGTTCCGGTAGAGGGGGATCGAGAGGTCCCACTCCCGGGGAGGCCGGAGGTGCGGTGCCATGTCGTGGGTCCACCCCCCGATATCCACCAAGTGATAGCTGGGCATCGGGTTCCGGCCGGCTATGAAGTGGAGGCTCCTCCGCGGATCGATGCGGGAGAAGGGGCAATGTACCTCATCCTCCCCCGCGTAGACGTTGCCATGGTAGGCTTCCTCGAGCCCCAGTGACAGCTTCTGGAGAGACCCGGTGTGTGCAGGGGCCGCCAACCAGAGGCTTGCCGAACCGTTCGAGCCTGCGATCTCGAAGGCTCCCTCCTCGATCCTGAGCGTTTCGATCTTCCTCAGGTCCGGGGGCTCGGGCCGGGAGTCCCGGTCCCGCGAAGGCTCGTTCAGCCTGAGGGGCAGATGCATCCAGCCCCTGGGGGCAGGAGAGTCCGCTCCTCCGGAAGAGGTGGCGAGGGAGGAACTCATGCGGCTGCCTCCCCGTCTCCGTGCTTCTCCCTCCGGAGCAGCTCCTGCGGATTGGTGGTGATGATCTCGTGCTCCATCTCGCTGGAAACGATGCGCAGGGGCGTGTGGGTGGTGCCGGTGATGAGGAGCCCGGTCGCGTACCCCACGTCCTTCCCGGTCTTGGTGTGCTTCACGTAGCTCACCTCTGCGGGGGTCATGGCGAAGTAGTCCCGCATGGCTGCGGAGACCGAGCGGTGGCGCATGAGGGTGATCATCGCGGAGTTGGTCATGGCGACCCGGCCGTGGTCGTTGTCAAGGAAATCCGCCGCCGACTGGGAGATGAGGGTGATGCCCGCGTGGTAGTGGCGGGAGTGGCGGGTCATGTTGGCGAGGGCGACTGCCGAAGCCTCCCGGTCCATCAGGTGCCAGGCCTCGTCCACGACCACGAGCTTCTGCTCGTAGTCCCTGCGGCACTCCGTGAGGATGAAGTCGAGCAGGAGGAGCATGACGGGGGTGAAGAGGTCCCCGGAGAGCCCCTTGAGGTCGAGGCTGACCACGCGGGCAGAAAGGTCGATGTCGGTGGCGTGGTTCAGCCACTGGAACGACCCATGTACGTAGGGCTGGAGAATGATTCGGAGCCGGTCGGCGTGGACGGATCCCAGGCCATCCAATTCCTTCAGAAGGTCCCCGAGAGTGAACTCGTCCGGCTTCTCCACGTGCATCCGGTGCAGGGTGCCGTCCAAGAGGGCGACCTCCTCCTTAGTGAGGTCCAGGGTCGCCTGGAAGAACTCCATGGCGAACCGGACCCGCTCGGATGGTTCCTTCCCAATCCACAGGGGATTGAGGTGGGTCAGACCGTCCCCGAGGGTGAGAACGGAGCCACCCAGGGACTCCGTGAGGTCCCCGAACTCACCTAGGGGGTCGATGACGAAGGAACGGAGCTCGGGACTGATCATCATCTGGCGAAGGATCTCCAGCTTGGCTGCGTAGGACTTGCCGGAGCCCGAGATGCCGAAGATGGCCGTGTTGTAATTCTCCAGACTGAAGCGGTCGAAGATGACCGGGGAACCGTTGGCCTCGTTGAGTCCGTAGAGAGTTCCCCCGGGCTGCACAAGCATGCCGCTAACGAAGGGGTACATCGTCGAGATGGCCGAGGAATGCAAGAGGTAGGCATCGCCCAGAAAGTCCCTTCCGAAGGGCAGGGTGGACCGGAGTAACTGCGCTTGCTGGAACCTGGGTGCGACCGCCCTCACCATCAGGCTCCGGAGATACCCTTGGACCCGGGCCGTCAGCGTCTCGAGTTCCTCGTAGGTCTTCGCCCTCAGGGAGATGTAGAGCCCGGTAGAGAAGAGGCGTTCTTCCTGCCGCACCAGGGCGGCACGGACGCCTTCGAAGATGCCCAGCTGGTTCTCCAGCGAGATGGTGTCGGTGGAGCCCTTGCTCTGCCGTCCCATGAGCTCCACTTGGAGGCGAACGGTCTCATGCTTGAGCATGGTGACCGCCACCTCCTGGGAAAGGGGCTCCATGTGCAGGACGACATCCACCCGGTTCTCCATGTCGGTCAGCAATTGGGTGAGCCACCCGAAGGGCAAGCTGGAAGGGTAGCTTTCCACCCGCAGCACGCGGACGTGTTCCGAACCCCAGACCAGATAGTCAGGGTAGACGTCAACCCGCGCGGGAGCCAGGGCATCGACAATGCTCGCTGGGGTTCCCCGGGACTCGTTCTTGCCGCCGAACTGGTAGTAGTTCCGGAGGAGCGTCACGAGGTCCTCCCCCTCCAGCGACCGTGCCTCCAATCCTATCGACACGAGTCCCTCCACGAGGGACCGGGCCCGGAGGTCGAGTATCTCCTTGGCCACCTTCGCCTTCTTGGTTGGGGAAGGGGCTTGCCCGTTCTTGTAGAGGTTCGGAATGGCGTTCGGGAGCCGGACCCGGGTGATGACATAGAAGCGCCGGTCCAGGGTTTGGGAGACGGTCTCGTGGAAGAAGACAGCGAAGCTCTGGATCTGAGTCTTGACCACCGGAGAGACTTCCTCGGTCTCCCGCTGGACGAGGTCCTTGAGGTACGGGGTCGAGTAGAAAGAGTCGGGTCGAGCGACTATCTGGACCGGGAAGTCGAGGCCGTTCAACCAACCGGCGAAGGAGAGGATGCGCTCCTTCTGCTCGTCGGCGCCGAGGAGGTCGAAGTTCACACCGCTCGCCTCGACCACCCTCACGTACGTGTCGTGGGGGAGGACTAGGGTGTCTGAGGTGACATCGGTCAAGTGGACGAAACGTCGTGTCTCGACCACACCACTGAAGTGGTGGGCCTCCCTTTCGAACCTCCACTTGAGGAAGAGGTAGCGGGGAAGCGCTATCCCGTGCCGCTTCACGAAGGCAAGGGCCGCGCCAGCGCCGACCGAGAGGAGGAAGATGGTCGTGGCCAAGAGGATGGCAAGCAGGTCGTGGGGGAAGAGGGCGAGGAGGACGTAGGACGCACCTCCCCCGACGGCCGCGCTCAGGATCAGGGTCACGGCCTGGTTCGCCGGCAAGGGGCCTATCCTCATGGTCTCGGACCCCACTTTGGGCGGGAAACTCACCGTGCAGCTCGCACTCTCCTCCTCTTCGATCATCTTCTATCCCTCTGGCCGGGTAGCGGGCAGGGCACCGCTTCTTCGGAGCGAATTGACCATGGAGTGGTAGTCGATCGCAACCCTCTGCCTTGGGCTCCCGGTACCGGACTCCTTGTTGTCGAGGTTGAAGAACGGATGGATCGGGCCTGAACTTCCACCGCCTGGTGGATCGACGCCCGTTGCACCGGCACCTGCCTTCGCCGCCTTGTGTGCGCTCCAGGCCTGCTTCAGGGGGCCCCCGACCCGCTTGCCAACTGCTCTGCCGATCGCCTTTCCGCCCACATAGGCAACGGCCCCTCCGAGCGCGGCTGCGGCCCCTATCGGTGCCATCGCCCCCAGACCCCTGGCCGCCGACCCAATGGCCCTGCCTGCCCCGCTGAAGAGTCCACCGCCGCCCCCACCAGCACCTCCAATTCCAGGCATGCCCCCGGGCGTCCCCATGGGACCACCGAAGGTCTCCGCGGAACCCATCCCGGCACCCGCACCCATGACGGAGGCCCCGATGCCCGAGACGGCCCCTCCGGTGTCCGTCATCACCTT
>JAKBKR010000110.1 GCA_021832495.1 bacterium
CCGATCTCGACAAGGGAACTAATTTCTGGACTCCAGAGTGAGGTTTTGGAGGTATAAAGAATTTGTACGTGTTCAGCCGTTCGCCCGCTTCAGTTCAACTTGGAAGATCATTCCGTCCGTGTCCTCGAACTGGAGCATGGGCTCGGGAGGGTCATCGCCCATCCCCAGTACGGACCGGGTCATCTCGATTGCCCGGTTCAGTTTCTCCTTGCCCGCTGTCGTGAGCTGACCCACCCCACAGGCCGAGCAGTAGGCCGAGCTTACCCGCTGAATCCACACCCTGCTGAAGAGCCGAACTTGGCCGGGTAGTCGCTTCATGGCGCGTCCACACTTGGGACATCTTTCGGCCATCATGCTCTCGAACCAGTTCGGGGTCATAGTCTTCGCCCCGTCCGGACCCTCGTCCCTCCCCCGTCGAGGCTCTTATCCCGGAGCGCCTACTCGCGCCCGTGGTGCCATGAGCCCGAGGTCTCCCCCGGTTCGGCGAAGCGGCTACTTTCAGGCCGAGATCCTTTGCAGCACGGAAGGGTGTGGGCGGACAACGCGCCTCGTCTTTCACGGGGCCGGTCCCTACCCGGCATTCCACACGCAGGATCGCCGATGGACGTTCATCGAGGACGAGGACAAGGGCGAGACGGCCTTCCTCTGCTCAACGTGCGCCGAGCCATTGCACCGGGCCTTCGAGGAGCAGGCCGTCAAGGACTTGGCGATGCGCGAAGGGAAACCCCATCCGCCGAGCGGCTCAAGCGAGCACCGCGCGTAGCCTCGCGGATGGGTTCTCTCCCCGGAGCTTCCACGTCCCGAGCACGCTGAGCAACCGGGCGAACGCCTCCGCCCCCCTCCAGTTCCGAAGCGTCCCGATGATCTTTCGGATCACGATCGCCTCCCGCAGACCCCGTTCCCCTCGGTTGTTCGTCGCGTCCATGCCGGGATGCTCCAGAAAGGTCAGCCACCCCGCCATCCCATTCCGTAGATACGTCACCACCCGCTCCACCCCCGCCGATCGATTTCGGCCATACCGACGGAGCAGTCTCGTGAGCGCCTTCGTCCCGACGGTGATCCGCCGGGCTCGTGCCTTCGGACTCGCCGTGCCCAGCCCCTGCGTCATCTGTCGGTACACCTCGCAGAGGGTCGCGTAGAGCGCCTTCCCCTCCGCGCTCTCCTCCGCTCCCGACTTCGCATACCGAAGCAGGTGTGCCCAGCAGCGCTGCAGCACCCAGCCCAGGTAGCCCTTCCAGCCGTCGCAGACGATCTGGCCGGTGTACTCCTTTCCCAGCACCTCCTCGACCACTTCTCGACCTCGGCTCGGTCGGATTACCAGCAGGAGATCGACCTCGGTGCAGAACACCCAGATCCACACCTTCCGACCATCGATCCGATAGGACGACTCGTCGGCGTGGACCCACGGAGACGCTCGAAGCCGTCGAAGGATCGCGGTCTCCTCACCTTTCAGCTTCTCGCTCGCTCCCCAGACCACGGCCTGCAGCGTGGCGGGGCAGCTCGGAATCCCCTCCCGCGCCAGTCGTTCCTCGAGCTTCCGATACGGGAGCCGCTCCTCCACCTTCCCCAGCACGATCTCTGTCTGGAGCTGCAGGCCATACCCCGCGGGCTCTCGCCCGCTCGGCAGGGCCGGCCGAACCTCGGCTCCGCAGTCCAGGCAGTCGTAGACGGCCTGCTCGTACTCCGTCACCACCCGTTTCCGAACTACCTCGACTTCCTGGCGAGTCTCGGTGCCCCGGAACCGAAGGTGCTCGCCGTGGCACTTCGCGCATCGGGAGGCGGTGAGCGCGATCCGCTGGTCCGGGGTCAGTGGCTCGCGAGTGACCCCTTCGTGGCCGGGCTTGGGTCCGGGCTTCTTGCGCTCGTCCGACGGAACGAGCGGTCGGGTCCGAGCGAAGCCGGGGGCATGGATCCTCACGCTCGGAGGGACGTTCGGGTTCTCGTGGACCCGGAGGCGTCGACGGAGCTCAGCATTCTCTCTCCGCAGTCGCTCGATCTCCCGGGCCCGCTCCTCCGCTTGACGCTCCAACTCCCGGAGTCCCTTCTTGGAAACGACGATCCGATCGTCCTCACTCTCCGGGGTCAGGCGCAACGGTGCCAGAACTGCGGCCACGGATCCCTCGCTCCGAAGGAGCGAAAGAAGTCGGATTTCCAGTTTGCGCTGGAGGGGAACCGCTACCCTCGGGCCGTCAAGCTACCGGGGAAGCTGAACACGTACGGCCCCGAGTATCGAACGTTCGCCTGGCATCTCAGTTTGTGTGCTCGTCGAGAGTGGTCTGCGACGAATCCTCCACCTCCCCTCCCCCTAACCGATCCATGGCTCTCGTAAGCTCGGCGGAGACCGCGCCGTACAAGTCAGGGAGTAACTCTTCGGCTTCTTTGGTCGTGAAGCCAAGGAGCCTAAGGATGCTCAAGTCAATGGACTTACGACTGGTATCGTTGACGAGTTGCTCCTTTAGGGGGGCCAGTGGAACTCTACCGAGAGACCGGACCAGCGAGAGTAGGCCGGCCCTCTCCTTCTCCGTAAGGCTCGAAGTTTCGAGAAGCTTGTGCTGCACCCAATCTGAAATCTTCAACCGGTTCATACCGCCGGCGAGTGCACCGCTTTGCCTCAGAGCGAAGAATGCGAGGGTGCATATCGAATTAAGCCACAGCGCCTGCAGGGCGGCTTCTTCGGCGTCCTTAGTTGTGAGCCCATAGAGCATGTTCGTAATCACGAACGGCTCTTTCGAGTACGTCGCAAGGACGAAGGCGTCTGGCGAGTCCAATTGCAGCTTGTCCGGAATAGCTAATCTTGTCTTCTTGGATCGAACAGGGTTGATAACCAACTCCTTCCAGGAGAACATTTGGGTCCGGTCCTTCCGGGTGGACCAGCTCGATAGTGCGCGCACCTTCTCCCAACCGCGATATGGAGAAATCAGGACGTAGTCCGTGTCCGACCCGAGGTCCATCGTGCGAATACCGGCCATAGTTGTTAGGGCAGGAAGCGCCCCGTTAGCTCGATCACCCGTCCCGCTGATTTGCGTCGCCAAGCGCAAGGCCTCTTCGCCCCCTGGCCCTTTGCGGAAGAATTCAATGCGCGACTTTGTCGCCCGATCCAGGACTAATGTGGCCTGTCTCGTCCGGTATGTCGGTCGTTGGAGGCCAGGGGTGTCTCTTCGAACGAGGACGAATCCCGAAAGGCCCTTGGGTCGGGGTCCGAACCCTTCCCAGATTTCCCCCGGTCGCAGGGCCCGAAGCTTTCCCATGCCGCGTGCAAGGATCCGAGCCAGTGTCCTCTCGAGACGCTGTCGTTCTGGCGTCCCCGAACCAAACACTCGAGCCGCGAGGTTATCTGAACTTATTGAACGAGGCTGAATGACCTCCTCGATCCAACAGTCTTCCGGGGGGGAAGCCCCGTCGTAGATTGCCGCCCCGAGCGCCTCGCCAAGTCGAGCTGCCCCCTCGATTCCTCCCGCCACCAGGGAGCGGTGGAGGTGAATCACTCGAACCTTGTGGCCTTCTGGTGGCGGAAGGTGCCGATAAACGACCAATACATCGCGGTAGATTGAGGATTCAGAGAAGGCTACCTCCTTCTCACTGACGATAATCGCCTCGATAGTCGAGTTCGCGTAAAGATGCTGCCGAACCGTGGAGGTGGTCGTCCCCTTGAATAGATTGATCGGGAGGACGGCCGCGTAAACCCCGCCCTTCGTTACAAGGCCCCAAGTGTGGATGACGAACAATTGCCACAAATTCGCGGTTCCCCCGGCGCGTTCGACTAGGGAGGTCCGCGCTGCGATTCCCTTCTTGATCTCGTCCGGAATCTTTTCCCAATCTGAATAGGGAGGATTCATCACCACATAGTCGACGTCCCGGATCTCGAAGGACTTCCCGCGCCTCCGGAGCGCAACGGCCTGTCGGGGTTTTGTCGCCGCTCTCTTCTTCGGAGCCGAGAGGCCGAGGTCCAGGAGGAGAGTTTGGATTGCAGTCGAAAATGCGGGTATTGACGGGGCGGATGAACTCAGGCCGAGGCCATCCGCCATCCCGACGCGGGCACAGAGTAGAGTGGCAGGGACATTTTGTGCCGCAAGGTTAGTTGCGGTCAAACTCGCCGCAAACGGCATGATGTCTATCCCGGTAATCCGCTCTTGGTTCATCTCGCGGTGAAATCGCTCCAGGTTGGTCGGCTTCTCGATGTGCCTGAACCGCCGATAGGCGGCCACCAAGAGTGTGCCGGACCCGCACGCGGGGTCCATCACCGAAGTGCCGGACCACTCTCCTCGAGGGCGAATCGCGACCGAAGCGAGGAGCTCCGCCGCCTCGGGCCTGGTGAAGAAGGCACCGAGCGTCTTGCGTGTTTCTTGCGGGAGAAGGTCGTGGAAGAGTCGGCCCGCGAGGTCGTGGCTGACCTCCTCCGGTCGGAGGACCGGAAGGGAGTTCGCCAGGGCCGATACATCCTCGACTAGGTAGTCGGCCTGCGTGAGATGCTGAATCTCTGAAACGAGATCAATTCCGAAGATCGGGTCGTAGTTAATGTCCGCGAGCTTCTCGAATCCCTCAGAGAGTTCGCCGAGGCTTGTGAGGTGGCGAGGCAGTTCAGGGAGTCCGGAGTCCGGCTTTCGTGCCCGATAGATTCGATAGAACACAAGCTGATTCACGAGAAGAAAGGCGATGAGGTCGATCGCGGCTGTGCGAATTCGGAACATCGCCTCCTTGTCGTCGGGGTCCGCGCCTGCGAGAGTCACGAAAGATTCGAAACGGCCTACGACCTGGGCCAACGGGGCCTTGCCGTTGCGGCGGAGGGCGCGTCGAAGCGACAATGAGAGGCTGGTGATTCGCGACTGAAGTCGCTTGACAAGGGAGTGGAAATCGATCTTTGGAGTCGCGCGTGCCCCTTGCGAGAAGAGCTGGGAAAGGAAGTCCCTCGCCTTCAGAGGGGTTTCGAGGTCTTCGCTCCACCACCGAGTCGCCGGAGTCGCGAGAACGTCGCTGTCGAGCGCGAGCGATTCGATTTGGCCGGGCAGGATGGTTCGGCTTGGTGGTTCAGGATACAGGAGAATCGCGTAGTCCGTCACGCGCTCGTCCCGGGCGTGCTTCATAGCGTCGAGCAGGAGCTGCATACGGTCTTCGGGACCGCCGAATCGGACCTCGACGACGACCCGCGTTGGGCCAACGTCGCATACGAGGTCAGTCCATCCTCTGGTATCGGCCGCCCCAATTTCGGAGACGGCGCCGACACCGATACTCTTCAAGAAAGCCGCAAGGAAAGGGTAAAGAGTCCGCTCGGAGATCTTTACGTTCCGTGCTCCATCGTCGGTCAATAGCAGCGGCAACCCGGATTGAGCCTTATCTTCTTCGTTCGGTCGTTCGTTGCCTAACGGGGCCACCGTGATTCCGGCCCGGAGCACTCGTCCCGGATGTGCCATCCGAACGTATCTCTCCCATGAAAGCGGACCGAGCCCCGTAATCTCTTCTTAGCCGGCATGCGCTTCCTCCCGGGCGAGGCGTCGTTCCGTCACCCCCTCAGCCGACGCCGTCAGCGAAACCCTAAACTCGTCGGCCCACTGCTGAGCTCCACCCTCCGCCCGGTAGGGGCCCCCAACCATCCGACGCTCCGAGAAGTCCACAGTCCTGCCACCTGACCGTTTCGAGCCGGTCCAAATCGTGTGTTATTCGGACCGGTTGCCTTGCCACAAAGCATCAGGATGCTCCCGGCGGGAGTTTTCCTATGTTTGGGGTGATACCCAACGTTTTCGACGCCCTCCGTTCCTGGGGGGGCTAATCCCGGCGGCGCGGCTATTCTCGGGACTGCCGGGCCTTGGCCGCCTCATTAGCGAGCTTCATCAAGTCGTTCTGGAGCTCAATCATTGGTGTTGCGGTCTCGTGCCGGCAGCTCGGGCACTGGAAGGTCGAGTGGAGCAGGCTATCCTCGACGAAGTAGCTGGCCAGGCAGCTTGAATTCGAGCAGCGGAACCTGGTGAAGGATCCATCAACACTTCGTGTCTTCAACCCGAGATTGTAGAAGAACGCCCCAGCCTTGTCCCAGAATCCCTCCCCCGGCTCCAGTGGTTCGTCCTCAACTGGATGGAAATTGGTCCGAGCAACTTTCGCCCAGAATGTTTCCCCCAGCGCGGTGGCTTTGGCAGGACGGCGGGCGTAGTGAGTCACCCCCGGGACAGGGAAATCGACGAACCCTGAAAGTGGCTCGACGACGAGGATTGGAAGGTTGCGCTGCGCCGCGGCGCCGACCTCGAAGCTGACCCACGACCGAGTCCAAGGCTGCTTGGCCAAGGCTGGCGATAGGAGCACGACCAAGCCAACGGCCTCGCTGATGTACTTGAGAATCGAGTTCGCGTGCGGAGCTTGTGGTCCCTCGACCGGATAGAAGACAGGTCTCCACGCCGAACCGGGCAGATGGAAAACCTGGGTCAGAAAGAGTTGGCCTTCTACGTCGTCGCTCGCGTGGGCGACGAACAACGGCCGGTCGAGGGCCGAAACCGCTCGGGGGATCACGAATGCGAATCCGAGGGCGGAACCATAAGGCTTCCGCTATTGTCGGCTGGGTCCCATAATTCATAGCGACCCTCCGAGGGCCCGGTCGCGGGCGAGGAGGTCGAGGTTCCTCGTGATCATGCGCCAACCGGCCTCCCGCCGCTGCATCACGGCCGTTCGAGCTCGCAGGAACGGCCCCTGGTGCCGCTTCATCGCCGAGAACGCTCCCTCGACGTTCGCCCGGAACCGGTACGTCTCCTGGAACACCTCGGGGTGATGGCGGTAGCGGAGGATCATCCGTCGCCACACCGGGTGCCCCTTCGAGCGGGCCGGCCAGTGGAACTTTGGCGGGAAGAACGGCTCTCCGCCTC
>JAKBKR010000111.1 GCA_021832495.1 bacterium
GTACGAAGCGTCCTGTTCCTCGAAGAGTTCCCAGGAGGGCATGGATACGACCCGGACCCCTTTCCCTTGCGTACCCAGGGTGCGTTTAGCTTCCAAGGCTAGTCCGAGTTCGGATCCCGTGGCGATAAGGACCAACTGCAATGAGGTTCCCTCGGCCTCCGAGACCACGTAAGCGCCCCGGGCCAAACCTTCCCCGGCACGTTCGTCCACCTCCTTCAAGACGGGGAGTTTCTGTCGGGTCAGGATGAACGAGACCGGGCCGGACCGGTCGATAGCCACGCGCCAGGCCGCCGCGACCTCGTTCGCATCCGCAGGACGGATCACGGTCATCCCCGGCATGGCCCGGAGGCTCGAGAGATGTTCGATGGGCTGGTGGGTGGGCCCGTCCTCGCCGACCCAGATGCTGTCGTGGGTGAAGATGAAAAGGGAATGGGCTTGCATCAGCGCGGCCAACCGCAGGGAGGGTCGGGCGTAGTCCGAAAAGACAAGAAACGTGGCCCCATACGGGAGTGTACCGCCATGCAGGGCCATCCCGTTCACCGCCGCGGCCATCGCATTTTCTCGAACCCCAAAATGGAGATTGCGTCCGACGGGATCCGTCTCCAGGAACGAACCGGCATCCCGGATCAAGGTCTTGGTGGATGGCGCCAAGTCCGCCGACCCTCCCATCAGCTCGGGAAGCACAGGAGCAAGCGCATTGAGCACCTTTTCGGATGCCTCCCGCGTGGCGAGCGGGGGCGAATCCACGGGGAACCGGGGCAAGGCATCCGACCACCGGGGCGGTCGCCTTCCTTGAAGGACCCGGTCGAACTCCGAGGCCAGATCAGGATGGGCTGAACGGTACGCCTCCAAAAGGTCGTTCCATTCCTTCTGAAGGTTGGCCCCGCGCTCCCGGGCTTCCCGCATGTGCTTGAGGGCGGGTTCGGGAACGAGGAAGGGGGGCTCGACCGGCCACCCCAGCTTCTGCTTGGTGAGGCGCGTTCCCTCCACTCCGAGAGGTTCGCCGTGGGCGTCTTTCGTGTCCTGCCGGGGACTTCCATAGCCGATGTGGGTTCGGATCGCGATGAGGGTCGGTCCGCTTCCCTCGCTCCGAGCCCGGGCAATAGCCTCGGCGATCGCCCCCGTGTCATTTCCGTCGGAGACCAGGCGAGTGCTCCAGCCATAGGCCCGGAACCTCTCGATCACATTCTCGGTGAACGAAAGTTGGGTCCCCCCCTCGAGGGATACATGATTGTCGTCGTAAAGGTAGATGAGCTTCCCGAGGCGGAGACGTCCGGCCAGCGATGCCGCCTCGGACGCGATCCCTTCCATCAGATCGCCATCCGAAACGATACCGTAGGTGTGATGGTCCACCACCGGAAAGCCCTCCTGGTTGAACTGGGTGGCGAGACGGCGTTCTGCGATGGCCATGCCGACACCCATCGCAAACCCCTGGCCGAGAGGACCGGTCGTCGCCTCGACTCCCGGCGTGTGGCCGTACTCCGGATGGCCGGGCGTCCTGCTCCCGACCTGGCGGAACCGCTGGAGGTCTTCCAACGAAAGATCGTAGCCCGTCATGTATAGCAACGAGTACAGCAACGCGGAGCCGTGGCCGGCGGAGAGAAGGAACCGGTCCCGGTTCGCCCACGTCGGGTCGACCGGGTTGTGCCGGAGGAACTCGCTCCAGAGCACATAGGCCATGGGGGCGGCCCCGAGAGGTAGTCCCGGGTGTCCCGACTTTGCCCTTTCCACGGCATCGACCGAAAGGAAGCGCAATGTGTTGATGCAGAGCGTATCCAGTTCGCTCATCGCCCCTCTCTTCGGTCGGAAAGGACGGTCCTTACATTCCCTCGGTGCGGCTTGCCAGGGACGCAGAAAGCGGGATAGTTCGCTGGGCGCAGCATCGAAGTGCGGGGACACATCTAGACTATTAGAGATTCCCCGATTTCTTCTCCAGCGAGGGGAGGCTCACATACCCTTTCAAGGTCGGTCCCTCCAACGCCAGGGCGGCCCGGATCACTCCGATGTGAGTGAACGCCTGGGGATAGTTTCCGAGGGGGGTCTCCGTAGCCGGGTCGAACTCCTCCGAGAAGAGCCCGAGCGGGCTCGAAGCGGCCATCAAGGCGTTCCACAGGGAATACGCTTCCTCCCGGCGGCCGGAGCCGGCCAGACATTCGACTAGCCAGAACGAGCAGAGCAGGAAGGCCCCTTCCGGACCCTCGATACCATCGGGGCGCCGGTAGCGGTACACGAACGGTCCGTGGGTCAGGTGCTGTTGGACACTGGCGATCGTCCCTTGGACCCGGGGGTCCGTGAAAGGGAGCAACCCCTCGATCGGAATGCGCAGGACGGAGGCATCGGGCACATGGTGCTCGAACGACTGGACGAAGGAGTTCATGCCCGGGTCGAATCCCTTTTCGAGGAGCGTCGAAGAGACCTTCTGGGCTTCGGCGTTCCAGCGGTCCCTCTCCTCCGAGGTCCCGAACCGCGAAGCAAGCTTCGCTGCGCGATCGAGGGCCACCCACGCCATGAGCTGCGAGTGGACGTAATGCACTGGTGGCCCCCGCACCTCCCAGATACCGCGGTCGGGCTTGCGCCAGAGGTCGACCACATCGTTGGCGAGTCGGGCGATGTACGCCCACTCGGAGGCAAGGAAGGCTCCTTCCACGTCGGCCATCTGGTACGCGAGGTTGAGAAGGCTCCCATAGATGTCCAATTGGAACTGGTATTCCGCACCGTTCCCGACCCGGACGGGTTGCGATCGAAGGAAGCCCGACAAGTGCCGAAGCTCCCTCTCCTCAAGGTCCGTTTCCCCATGTACGCCATAGAGAACGCACAGCCGTCCGTCCTTGTCCATCCGGGACTGACGGAGAGACCACCGTAGGAATGCGCGAGCCTCGCCTTCGTGGCCGAGGAAGGTCAGGGTCTTAGCGATCATCGCGGTGTCCCGCACCCAAGAATACCGATAGTCCCAATTCCGGCTACCTCCGGGCCACTCCGGAAGGGACGTGGTCGGGGCCGCGACGAACGCCCCGGTGTCCCGATGCGAAAGCAACTTCAGGAGGAGCGTGGACCGCTCCACGCGTTGGAAAGCAGTGGCGGGGACTTTGCGACGGCCCGCCTGGCAATCGCTGACCCATCGGCGCCAGTACCGGACCGTCCGGTCGAGGAGCTGGTCCGGGGTCTCCGCCGTCGGGCGTTCGCCCCCCCAGATGAGCTCGAAGAAGAGCGGCTCGCCGGGAACGGCCTCGACCTCGGTCGGCATCCCGCGGACCGCGGCCGTCGTGCCTTCGCCCGTCACGCGATAGAGGAGGAGGGAATGCTCGCCGGTTGCAAGGACCCCGGCGGGGCTCGTTTCGAAGGCGGCGGCCGATTGAGCGTAGTAGAATGCCGGTCGGAATTGCACGCGCACGGGAACCGGACCTCCTCGCGCCTCGATACGCCGGACCACCATGCCGCAATCCTCGGCAGCGGACGTTTCGAAGACGGGCATGAAGTCGGTCAGGTGGAGCAGTCGTCCCCCCGAGCATCGGAAGGAGGTGTCCAGAACGTTCGTGGAGGCACGATAGGCCTGTACCGACTCGTGCTGTTCGGATGGAAATATCGCGTGGAATCCCCCCCTCTCGGTGTCCAGCAGCCGGGCGAACACGCTCGGGGACGCAAAACGCGGCATGCACAACCAGTCGATGCTCCCGTACTGCGAAACAAGGGCCGCAGTATGCATGTTGCCGATCACTCCGTACTCGTGGACCGATTTCGGAGGGGGAAGTCCCGTGTCGTCCGTGGGATGGGTCGCGGCAGGACCTAAACTCTCTTGAGGTTTGGGCGGCGATCCCGGAACGGGTTCGGGTTTTTTGACAGAGCTCATTTGCGTCCACACCTTGGACCCATCGGTCCTACAAATCCTCTCCCAGCCCTTGGACTGGACGATCTCCCCTTGCGCAACCCGGTTCTTAGAAAGGAGAAGCGTTTGGGAAGGTTCGGCCATCGGAAGATTCTTGTCAGAGCGGGCCGAGCACGAAGGCTTTCCCAGAGCGCACCAAAAGCCGGGTTTTCCCGCCAGGGATCTCCCCACCAAGGCTTTGAAATAGTGCGGCCGTATTCCTTCAATTCGGAACCGTTCGTGAGCATTCTGGGTCTGGGCTTCCGCGCACGATGCTGAAACGGTCACCCCTCACGCCCAACGAGGTCGCCGTGGTACGGAGCCGACTCGGGAGTGACAGTTCCGAATCCGAAGTGGCTCGGATCCGGCAGTCCGGCCTCCCCCGCACGACGTACATGGAGGCGAAGCAGCGGCTCTACGCGCGCAAGGTCTTGATCGATTGTTACCTCCCCAACGCCGAGGCGGTTCCTCTGGACGGGGTCCGGTTCACGCTGGCCCAAGTCTATGCCGACAAGATCATGGAGGCGGCAAACGCTTTGTTGGCCGAGCCGGGGACCGTGGTCGCTTGGTCCGGGGTCCATTCCATCTTCGGGGTGACCGTGCAACGTAAGGGGAAGAACGACGACGAACACATGGCTCGTAGATCGTTGGATTCGCTCCGTTCCATCGCAGCCTCGGCCTTTGTCGTCACATGCGCCCCTACAGCCGAGTGTCTCCCGGTCTACTTTGATTACGAAGGGAGTTGGAACCATCTGATCGGGGTGGAATCTTCCCGGAAGTGGCCCCGGCCCTTCCCAGGCCCGTCCCGCGGCGGCGGCCGGGGTTGGTTTCACTCAGGCCGTCCTTCTCCCGAAGATGTCAAAGCGCTACTGGGACGGACCTTGCTTGAGGTAGAGGCGGGGCGCGGGTCCCATCTCCTCGGCCCGGCAGCGCTCCCAAGGTCCCAGCTCCGGATACTCGATAGCGGCCTTGTCGAATGGCGAACCATGCTCTCCCTGTCCGAGGTTGCCGGACCCAAGGACCGGCCCTTGACCGATGGCATCTTCGTGGCCGGAACTCTTCTACAACTGGGTACCCTTCCCAGACTCGTGCGCGAGTTGGCGGAACAGCAGGTCGCTTACCCGTTCTTCGCCGCCTCGGATGGACAGCGGGGCCTTCTGGGCTTCCTCGGTATGGCCATCGAAGACCCGCCGGAACCCCATCGTGGGCCCCCTTCAACCAGCGCCTTCCAGCTCATCAATGGTTATCTCAAGGACATCGTGGTCGTCCGCGAGCCGCTCTCCCAGCTGAACATCCTACGGCAGCACCGCTACGATGGCCTGGTCTGATTTCTGGCGGAAGGAATGCCCAAGGTCTCCCACGGATCCGTCGCCCCATCCGCAACTGCGGGAAAAAGTACGGCGAGACCGGAAGGGTCATCCGCCGTCATCGGATGCCCGCAGGTTCGGGAGAAGGGGCGAGGACCCCCCGCAGGGGGTCGTTCACCTTGGGTGAAGCGGACGCAGCGACCGGTTCCTCGTTCACTCCCACGCTTTCGCCACTTTTCCCACGGGTCGGGTCGGTGGCTTGTACCTTCTCTGTGCTCGAAGGAGCGTCCTTCTCGCGGCGGTCGTTCCCGGTATCCTTCGACCGGCGGGACCTTCCCCGCCACATCACCGCCAACAAGACCGCCACTACCGCAAGGCCCCCCAGGCCACCGGCCCAAAGCTCCACACTCGAGTATCCAGAGTTTCCCCCTCTCCCCTTTGGGACGGGGCCGGCCGAAATCGTGACTCCCGTCGCGCTCACATTGATCACGAAGGTCTGGGATGCACCAGGGTACGTGACCCCGTGATAGGTCGCGTTCACCACTTCGGTGCCATTCGCGCTCGCCGCCTCGACCAGTAGATCGAAGTTAGATCCCCCCGAACTGGCCGAGTTCGTGCCGAACAGAGTCAAGTGATACACACCCCAGGTGGCGTTGGGGAGGGCCATTCCCGTAGGTTCAGTGTTGGGACCCATCAGGGTCGACCCCGGCAGTCCGTTGACGGCGGAGCCGTTCGTCTGGAAACCTTCCTCGTGGCCGTTCGGATCGGTCACGAGGGGGTTCACCGGGCAGAACATGGCAAAAGACACGATGTGTTGCCAGGGGAAAGGGATTGGGGGCCCTATGGGAGAGGGGGACCACACCTCACAGGGGCTCGTCGCGGGGTTGTTGTTGGCATCTCCGCCATAGACGGCGTCCCAGCTGTAGTATTCGGTGGGGAATCGGTGCGCGGCGCTCACCGGTGCCAAGGCCGAGGTTATCGACACGGTGGAAACCGTGGTGGGGGTACCGGAACAGTTATTGCCGACAAAGAAGCGATAAGTGACGGTGCCGGTAGGATTGGAGGATGCTCCAATGAGCAGGGCCGTGTCGTTCACCTGGTATCCAAGATAGTACTCGGATATCGAGAAAGGGGAAGAACTGGTGAGAACGAGATAATTGTCTTGGGAATCATACGCCCCCCAGAAGCTGTAACTGGGGATCGAGCCCACGGGGGTGTTGCTGATCCCGGAGACCACATCCACCGCGTTGCCGGTGAGGGGGACGTAGAGGTTCTGGTTCAAGGGATCATAGGTGATGGAGTTCGGCCAGAGCCCCACGGAGATCGTGTGGATCACGGTATTGGTAACCCCCGAGATCACGCTGATGCTGTTATCCCACTGTTTCGCCACGTAGATGTCGCCGTTTGCGGTGTCCATGGCGACGGCGTCAACCCAGTCGGCCCAAGATCCGATCGTGATGGTGTGAACGACGGTGTTGGTCGAACCTGAGATCACGGAGATCGTGCCCGAGTTCGAGTTAGCTACGTACATGTCCCCATTGGCCGGGTCGAATGCCATTCCATCGGGCCCGGTGCCGACGGAAACGGTCGCAATCACACTCAAACCCGA
>JAKBKR010000112.1 GCA_021832495.1 bacterium
AGGGGACGAGCGCGCGATCCTTGAAGGATTCGTGAGGCAGGTCCGGAAGTCCGACCCTGACATCATCACCGGATACAACATCGGGGGCTACGATCTCCCGCTCCTCGAGGAACGGGCACAGAAACTGGGGCTTCCCAAGGGGGCGCTGGCCTTCGGCCGAGATGGCGGCCCCCTCTCGGATTTTGGGGACCGGTTGTGGCGAGCCCACGGTCGTGTCGTCGCGGATGCCTGGTGGTCCGTCCGTACGATCCTCCACCCGAAGCAGGAGTCCCTCCAGTTCGTGTCCAATCTGATGCTCGGGGAGGGTAAGATGGACGTCGACCGGCGGAACATCGATGCCGAGTGGATGGCGGACCCGAAAAAGGTCGTCCTGTACTGCATAAAGGACGCCGAGCTCGCCTTGCGCATCCTCCGTCAGCTCCGGGCGATCGAGCGTGCGGAGAACATGGCCTCGGTCGCGGGGGTTTACCTCGATGAAGGGCTGAACGGCCGCACGAGCACCTTGGTGGATGCGCTCCTCATCCGGGGCGCCGACCGCCGGGGGATCGGCGTACCCCCTACCCACCGCACTTCCGGGGAAGCCCCCATCGAGGGGGGCTTTGTCCTCGACCTCAAACCTCAGTTGGCGAACTGGGTCGTGGTCCTGGACTTTAAATCGATGTACCCCTCGATCATCATCTCACGGAACATCTGCTTCACCACCTTGTCCGAAGCGGGAGGGACCGTAGCCCCAAACGGCGTCCGGTTCTTGACGAAGGATGTACGGGCCGGGCTGGTCCCGGAGATCCTGCGCGACCTTATGGGGGAGCGCGATCGACTCAAGCGCCTTGCCCGGGACGCCACCGATCCCCGCGAGCGGGAGTACTTTGACGGCCTCCAGTCCGCGGTCAAGATCCTCATGAACTCCTTCTACGGCGTCCTGGCGAGTTCCTTTTACCGGTTCACGAACAAGGACATCGGGGCGGCGATCACCGCGTTCGCCCGGGAAGAGATCCATCGGGTCATCGACGAGGTACGCAAGACCGGCGCGGAGGTGCTCTATTCCGACACGGACAGCGTGTTCGTGCAATCGCCCGCGCCTTCCCAGGAAGGAAGCCGTCGGTTCGGGGAAGACCTGGCCTCCCGGTTCACCCGGGAAGGGATAACGCTCGAGTTCCAGAGCGTCTTCCAATCGTTCTTCAGTCACGGGGCGAAGAAACGCTACGTGGCCCGGCAGGTGTGGCCGAAGGAGGAGCAGATCGTGCGGGGGTACGAAACGCGCCGGTCGGATTCGTTCGAGCTCCAGGTGGAGGCCTTGAACGAGGTCTTCCGGCTCATCCTCGACGGGCGGAAGGACGAGGCCGTGGAGTACGCGAAGGGGATCGTGAAGAGCACGATGGCTGGGGGGGCACCGAAGGAGAAGCTCGTGATCGCCCGCACGGTCCGGGCCGAGCAGGAGTACAACGAGAAGACCCGCGGGAACCTCCCCTTCCTTCGCGTCTACAATATCTTGAAGGACGAGGGGTATGATGTGATCCCCGGCATGAAGGTCGCCTGGATCGTGGTGGACTCGAAGCGGTCTCCGCAGGACATCGAACCCTATCTTCTGGGGCGGCCCTTCCCGGAGCGGCGTCAGCCAGACCACCGCTACTATGCGGAGCGACTGGCCCAGACCTTGGCCCGGATCACCGAGGTGTTCGGCGTACCGGAGGAAGAGCTCCTCGGGAAGCCGGCCCAACAGAAGCTCGGGGACCCCGAGGACCGGGCGTCCATTTCGGCGGACCTGGATAGCCCGGTGACCGCGCTCAAGTCGAGCAGGGCCAAGGTTCGGCAGACCCGGTTCGATGAGTAAGAATGACCGGCTTGCCGGGGACAGCTCGAGCCTCCTTCCCCGGCGGTCAAGGTATTATGCACTCTAATAATGCTTCGAAATGGTGAGTGCAACGTGAGGACCGAATCACACGTGGTTGAGCAAATATTGTTGACAAATCCCCCGAACGTTGCATCGGGGTGGGATCAAAAGCATCCCCGGGGCCTCCTATGGACTGCGGTAGCCGTGTTGTGCCTTTTCATGGTCCTCCCCGTCCCGGTTATCCTAATCGCTCCCCACTCAGGATCTTCTCCGGCGATGGGCAGCTTCCAGCGCACTGGTGTAGGAACGAACCCCTCTTCCGCCGCCACGGTGCCGTCGGGGCTGACGGTCCTATTCCCGGGCAAGGCCCTTGGGGACCCCGGGAACCTTGGGGGAGGAAGTGCCCCACTGGTAGTCAGCCTTGCATTGACCCCAACCTCGGCCACGAACGATGGCAATCAATCCCTGTCATTCACAGCCACCGTCTCTCCTTCGTCCACGTGTAGCGCTACCATCGGTTGTAAATTCAATTTCAACTTCGATGACGGCAATAGCTTCAATTCCGCGTGTGTGAACACGTACACTGATACTACGGCACACCTTTACCTAAATTCGGGATACTACAACGCGACCGCGACCGTCACAGTTTACAGTGGGGCCACTGCCAGCATCTGCAGCGGTAGTTCGACGACAACCACGTCGGAGAAGTCGCTCATCCACGTCAACCTCGATACGGTGGTGAAGAACGTGGCACCTGTGGATCCCATTTTAGACCTTGGTCAGGCTGTGAACTTTACCGGCAATGCGACGTTAGGAACGCCTGGCTATTCTTATCAATGGTATCAGGCGGCTGGGAACGGAAGCGCGTGCACGAGCGGAACGAAGATTCCCGCTGCTACCAAACCCTACTATCTGGCCAAACCGTCCGGCTCCGGATTGCAGTATTACTGTTACTCCGTGACAGACTCGGTCAATTATGTTACGCGCAGTCCGTGGGACCCGGTCGTGACGAATTCGGCCCTGACGGCACCCGTGACCCCATCCGTGAACGCAACGAGACTGGACACCAACCAAAGCTTCCTCGCCCAGAGTTCCATTCCATCCACGGGGTCAGCCAAATACAAGTATGCCTGGCTGGAGAGCTTCAATGGCGGTACCTACACTCTAGCGTCCCAATGCCAGACGCCGAGCGGTTCGAACGTGTCAGCGTTCAAAACCGTCGCGTGTGCTATCCCGAGCGGGACGCTGGTCCCCGGCTCGTACACCTTCGAACTGAACGTGACCGACAATGCCACCGTGCCCGAATCGAACCAATCCGCCCCGTCTCCGATGGTGAATGTCACCGCCGCCCTGACCTCGCCCGGCGCACCCACCGTGAGCGCGTCGCGGTTGGACGCAGACCAGTCTCTGTACGTCAACGGCTCGGCTCCTTCCACCGGTACGAGCCCCTACAACTATTCCTGGCTCGTCTCCGTGAACGGAAATACCCCGGCCTTAGCGTCCCAATGCGCGTCTGATTCTGGGCGGATTAACACGGGTGGAAAATTCAATTGCGTCGTGGCTTCCGGAACGCTCAACCCGGGCCTCACATACGTCTTCTATGTCCAGCTCAACGATTCGGCCAATACGACCGAGCAATACATCTCGGCCCCTTCCGCACCGGTGTTGGTCGCTTCGGCACTCTCAGCGCCGATGACGCCGCTCCCCTCGGTGAGCGTTTTGGACGCAAATCAAGAGCTCTGGGTCAATGATTCCCTTCCGGGGCATGGGACGGCTGGGAACGGGACAGCGCCGTACAGTTACGAGTGGTTGATGGCATTGAACGGCAGCCTGTCTTTCACTAAGGCCGTAGTATGCCAAACTCCAGGGGGTTCCGGGGCAACGGCGGGGTCCTCTGTCTCCTGTGCCATATTACCCGGCACCCTGGCCGCGGGAACGAACTACTCCTTCGAGCTCCAGCTCAACGATTCGGCCACGAACCCGGAACGGAGCGTCTCGGCACCCTCCTCCCCCATCCATGTGTTCGCACCGCTTGCGGTTCCTACCATCCCGACCGCGAGCGCCACCGCCATAGACTGGGGACAAGCCTTGGACCTCGTGGACCCGATCGCTCCGGGGGGTGTGGCTCCCTATCACTACGCCTGGCGGGTCTCAGTGAACGGGGGAGCCTTTGGTCAAGCTTCGCTCTGTGCCATTCCCTCGGGCACCCTTTCTGGCACCGGTGTCAACGTCACTTGTGCCATCGCTCCCATTAACCTCACGATCGGCTCGAGCTATACGTTCGAACTCTGGATCAACGATAGCGCCAGCCGACCGGCGAACGCTACTTCGCCCTCCACGGTCTCCATCCCCGTAAGTGCCCCACCGGCTGCGCACGATCCCCTCCCGCTCCAATCCGTCATCGACTTGGGAGAGAATCTTACGTTGACGGCCAATGTTTCGGGAGGCACGGGTCCCCTTAGTTACCAGTGGTACTCTGCCATTTCTTCGAACGCTTCCGCCTGCGCTTCCGGAACTCCGATCTCCGGTGCCACGAATTCCACGTATCGTTTTACCCCGACCGCGAGCGGGTTCTTTTGTTTCGTGGTGAAGGATAGCGCCACGACTCCGGAAGAAGCGATCTCTCCCGTGGCCAATGTGACCGTAGACCCCGCGCTGTTGGCCCCTGCGGCGACCCCAACGGGGGCAGTCTTGGATAGTGGTCAGTCCCTCACCCTCACGGCCGCCCCCTCTGGAGGCACTCCTCCGTACACTCTGCAGTGGTTCTTCCTGAGCCAAGGAACGTCATGCGCATCCGGCACCCCCGTTCCGGGAGGAACTGGGCACGTGCTCTCGATCAAACCTTCGAGCACGGGATCGTACTGCTACGCTGTGAACGACTCGACCTCATCCCCTCACCAAGTGTTTTCCCCGCTGGTACTTGTCCCGGTCAACCCTGCCCTCACGGCGCCCTCGGCCCCGGCCCTTAACCCGAACGTGGTGGACGTGGGCCAACCCCTTTCGGTAAAGGCGACACTCGAGACCACCGGTACGGCCCCCTATTCCTACGAATGGCTCGTATCCGTGAATTTCGGGCCATATTCGAAGGCTTCGCTCTGTGCTAACCCGAACGGCACGGGGGCCATTGCCGGGGCATCAGAAACCTGCACGGTCGTACCAAGCGAACTGAGAGGCGGTACGAAGTACGCTTTTGAGATAGTGGTGAATGATAGTGCGACCACCCCGGAGTCCGTTACCTCCGCTGCTTCGGCCGAGATTCAAGTGAACCCGTCGCCCTCCGTGACGGGCATGACCGCCAATCCGAGCAACGTCGTGGCCGGAAACCCCACCAAGATCAACGTGAGCGTCTCAGGTGGAACGGCGCCCTATTCGTATCTCTATACCGGGCTCCCCTCCGGGTGCGCTTCCGTCGATTCTCCGCAGTTGAACTGCACCCCCCAGGCTGCCGGAGGGTTCTCCATCAAGGTCACCGTGAGCGACTCTGTCGGTGAGACGGCGACCGGACTCGTCTTGCTGACCGTGACGTCGAAACCCGGATCGAGTGGTCCGACGAACAGTTCCACACCCTCTTCCTGGTTGTCGGGCGATATCCTCTGGGTCTTGGTGGGGGTCGTGGTCATCGTCGTGATCCTCGCCATAGTCCTGATGACCCGTAGACGCTCAGGTGGTCAGGGCACACCTCCGATCACGAAGGAAAGCAGAGGGGAAGAGGGTTCGGAGAAATCGGATGGGGAACCCTCCAAACCGGAGTGGAGCGAAGATTCCGAGCCGGGGGACAAGTCGACCGATGCAACCCCTCCGGGCACCGGCGTGAAGCCCGAAGCCTGAGCCCATCATCGCTTCGAGACCCCGGGGTCGTAGCGTCTGTGCTCGATGGCTTTATCGGCTCGGGAGGGATTCCGGTCCTGTGGTCTCGGTTTCGGATCCCACTGCGCTCAAGATGGTCCTCGTGGTCCGGGGTGAGCTCGGGCTCTCCCCCGGGAAGGCCGCCGTCCAAGTCGCCCATGCCGCCGTGATGCTTGCCCTCGAGGGCCGCTCGAGGAAGGACAAGATGCTCGAGCAGTGGTTGGAACAGGGACAGAAGAAGGTCGCCCTCCGTGTACAGACCTTGACGGAAATGGAGGACCTGCAGCACAAGGCACGTCGTTTGGGGTTGCGCACGGTCTTCGTCCAGGACGCCGGCCTGACCGAAGTGCCGGCCGGTACCAAGACCGTCCTTGGGATCGGGCCCGGGTCGCCGTCCGATATCGACCGGGTCACGGGTTCGCTCCCCCTGCTCTGAGCGTTGCGCGTAAGTCCGCCCGGCTCAGTACCGCTCCACGAAGATACGGTCCTTGGACGCGCCGAGCTGGACCGAGAGGTCCTGCACGTCCGAGACCATCTCGGGGGCCCCGCAAATGTACACGTCGAAGTTCGACAGGTCCCGGAACCTTTCGCGTAGGGCTTCCTGCACATGGCGGGGCTTGACGGCCCATTCCGGATCGGGTCGGGAGAGAACATTCACTAGATGGAACCGGGGCCACGCCTCGCTCAGTCTCATCCATCGTTCGTTCAGGATGATGTCGGCCGGGTACCGGTAACCGACGACCAGGGTCGTGTCGGTCTGTGGTCGGTCCCGGTGGAGTGCTTGGACCATCGGAAAGAAGGGGGCGATACCGGTACCCGTGGCCACGAACAGGGCGCTCCTCCCACCCGGATCATGGACTACGAACTTCCCGAGAGGGGCCAGCACGGTGAATGCCGTTCCTAGCGGGGCATCGCAAAGAAGGTTCGAGGCGAACCCCCCCGCCACCTTCTTGATCACCAGTTCGAACGCCGCGTGCGAACCCGGCTCCGACGTGATGGAATACGAGCGGGTCACGCTCTTTCCATTCCGTTCCAAAAGGAAGGTGACATATTGTCCTGCAACGGTGTGGATGGAGTCCCCTGGAGGGAGTTCGAACC
>JAKBKR010000113.1 GCA_021832495.1 bacterium
GCCCGGGCGAGGTACGGATCGCCCTGCAGGTCGCAGGGCTCAACCATCTGGACCTGTTCACGTTGGAAGGGATGCCGGGCATCACGGTCCCGCTCCCACATGTGCTCGCGGGGGACGGGACAGGTGTCATCGACCGCGTGGGGGAAGGTGTGGACCCGGCGCGGGTCGGTCAGCGGGTTCTCGTTGACCCGTCCCTTGCGGACGGAACGTGCGAGTGGTGCCGACGGGGGCTGGAGAACTTCTGCAGCAACTATCAGATCATCGGGGAACATACCAACGGCACGGCCGCCGAATACGTGGTCGTTCCACAGGGAAACGCCGTCCCGCTCCCGCCACGCTTGGACTGGGTGGGCGGGGCGGGGGTTGCGCTCGTCTTCATGACCGCATGGCATGCGCTGCGAACGGTGGGCGAGCTCCAGCAAGGCGATACGTTGGCCATTATCGGTGCGGGCGGCGGCCTCGTTACGGCGGCGGTGCAAGTGGGCCGGTACCTGGGGGCACGGACGGTCGTCGCCACCCGGAACGCGGCGAAAGGGGAGAAGACCCGGGCCTTGGGGGCGGACGAGGTCGTGGTCTATGGTGATGACCAACCGCTTTCGAAAGCCCTCTGGGCGGCTTCGGGTAAGCGGGGCTTCGATGTCGTCTTTGATTCCACGGGCCGGGCGACGTTCACCGCCTCGGCCCGGTCCCTGGCCCGAGGCGGACGGTTGGTCTTCTGCGGCGGGACCACCGGCCCCGTGGTGGAGATCGATCTGCGGGGGTTGTTCTGGCGGGGCGCCTCCCTCCGAGGCAGCACGATGGCGACCCGGGCCGAGTTCCACGAGGTCCTCCGCCACCTCGCCGACGGCACCTTGAAACCCGTCGTCGACCGTGTGTTCCCCCTCGAGGAGGGACCAGCCGCCATGGAACGGCTGGCCGGGGGGGACGTCTTTGGCAAGGTTCTTCTGCGCGTGCGACAGTAGGGGGGAGGCATGCTGGACATCGAACGCATCCGGAACGATCCCGAGGGCGTGCGCCAGAACCTGGCGCGCAGGCGGAACGAACTCTACCTCAAGCAGTTCACCGAATTGCTCGCGATCGACCGGGACTGGCGAAAGGCTCAGCAGGAAGCGAGCGACCTGCGCCGCCAGCGCAACGCGATCGCCCGCGAGTTCTCTGAGGCGAAGAAGGCAGGGAAGGCCACGGACGGGCTCGCCCGTCAGGCCGAGGCCATCCCGGCGCAGCTCACCGAGCTCGAGGCCCGGGAGGCGGTCTTCGAAGCGCGGCGCCGGGAACTCTTGATGGCGCTTCCGAACCTCCTCGATGACTCTGTCCCCTACGGTAAGGACGACACCGAGAATCAGGTCGCCCGGGAATGGGGCGAACGACGGGAGGCTCCGAAGGACCTCCCCCCCCACGGCGAGTTCCTCGAGAGCCACCAGATGGGAGACTTCGAAAGGGCCCGCAAGGTGAGCGGTGCAGGATTCTACTACCTCGAGGGCCCGATGGTGCTTCTCGACATGGCCGTCCAGCGCTTTGCCATGGACCTCCTCGTCCGGAAGGGGTTCACCCCGGTGATCCCACCCTACATGCTCCGGCGGGCACCGTATGAGGGGGTGACGGACCTCGCCGACTTTGAGAACGTGATGTACCGCATTGAAGGGGAGGACCTCTATCTCATCGCCACGAGCGAGCACCCGATCGCCGCCCTGTTCATGGGCGAGATCCTCGAGGAAGACCGGTTGCCCTTGCGCTGGGCGGGGATCTCTCCATGCTTCCGGAAGGAGATCGGCGGCCACGGAGTGGACCAGAAGGGGGCCTTCCGGGTGCATCAGTTCCACAAGATCGAGCAGTTCGTCTTCTGCCAGCCGGAGGACTCTCCCCGCATCCACGAGGAACTCCTCTCGAACGCCGAGGAGTTCCTCCAACGCCTCGGGCTCGCCTACCGTGTCGTCAATGTGTGCACGGGGGACCTGGGGATCGTCGCCGCCAAGAAGTATGACATCGAAGGTTGGTTCCCACGCCAAAAGCAGTACCGGGAACTCGTCAGCTGTTCCAATTGTACGGATTACCAGGCCCGGCGCCTCGGGATACGCACCGGCAAGCATGGAAAGCCGGGAAAGGGGGTTCCCCACACCCTCAATTCCACCATGGTCGCAACCCCGCGCACCCTCGTAGCGCTCGTCGAGAGCTTCGCTACGGAAGATGGACGCATCGGCATCCCCGAGGTGCTGCGGCCGTACCTTGGGGGCCTCCATGAGCTCCCCGCGCCGGTAGCCCGGTAGGCGAGGCGCGGACATGGACGCTCGCATGGCCCGGGGCATCGAAGGAAACTACGTGGAGGAGCGCTCGAGCGAAGCGTTGTACCTTGCCTTGGCCCGCATCGATGACCACCCGGACCGGGGAAAGGTACTCGAACGGCTTGCGGCCCTCGAACACGAGCATGCGGAGATCTGGGCGGGACTGCTCAAGGGGGCGGGAGTCCCACTCCCTCACCCCCGCCACTTCTTCAAGCACCGGATCTTTGGGGGGTTGGCCCGGACCTTCGGGGTCGGGGTCGTCCTTGCTGCGGTCCACAAGGAGGAGGCCGACGGGATAGCCAAGTACCTCTCCCAGATGCGGGAGTGGACGGACCCGAAGGTTCAAGAGGCTTTCCTTCGCATCCTGCCCGACGAGGTCTCCCATGAGATGGACACCCTCGATGAGGCTCGGCATGCCGCCGAAGAAGGGGGTTCGCTCCGCAGCGCGGTGCTAGGGGCGAACGACGGACTGGGCAGCATGCTGGCCCTTACCGCGGGCGTGGCGGCAGCCACCGCGTCGGACCTAGCCGTGCTCATCGCCGGATCGGCCGCCCTCGTCGCGGGAGCCGTATCGATGGCGGCCTCGAACTACGTCTCGGTCAAGGCCGAGCAGGAAGTGTATGCTGGGGTCCGGCACCGGGAGGTCCAAGGGATCTCCGTGGACCGGCCGGCGAAGGAGGCGCTGCTCCGCCGTGCCTACGAGAAGCGGGGGTTCACCCCGGAGGAAGCGGAGCGGCTTGTGGCCCGCCTTTCGGGAAAGGAGGAAGAGTTCACCCGGGCGCTCCTCGCCGAGCGGCACGGTATCGCCGAATCGAGCTTCGAGGACCCCGTTCGGCTCGGGGCCATCACGGGGGGGGCGTTCTTTGCGGCAGGATTGGTCCCCCTCCTCCCCTTCTTCTTCATCGGTGGGACCCCGGCCGTGCTCCTCGCCGTGGCGGCGAGCGGGATCGCCCTCTTCTTCAGCGGCGTGTTCCGGTCCCTGTCGACCCTCAGTTCCCTGCTGCGAGGGGGGCTCGAGATGCTGGCCGTCGGCCTGGGTTCCGCGGGCCTGACCTACGCCATCGGCCTTGTCATCGGAGGCTTCCTCCACTGAAGGAGGAGGATATCATCATGACACGCATTGCCGTCCTTCTCGCCGACCGCTGCCATCCTAAGGAGTGCCAGGGCGAGTGCCGGGCATACTGTCCCCCCGTCCGTATGGGGCAGGAATGCATCGTCTGGGGTCCGGACACAAAGCCCATCATCTCCGAAGACCTCTGCATCGGATGCGGCATCTGCGTCCACAAGTGTCCCTTCACCGCGATCAAGATCCTCAACACACCGGAAGCCGCCGAGGGTGAGATGGTCCATCGGTACGGCCAGAACGCGTTCCGTCTCTTCCGCTTACCGGTGACTGGAGGCCCCGGCACCGTGGGCCTTTTGGGATCGAACGGCATCGGGAAGACGACAGCGCTCCGGATCCTCGCGGGGGTGGAGACCCCGAACCTCGGCGATTACGAGCACCCGGCCGACCTTACGAAGGTGCTCGAGTACTATCGGGGAACCGAGATGCATGCCTACTTCCGCAAGCTCTCCCGCCATGAGCTTCGGACCGTGGTGAAACCGCAGTACGTGGACGGCCTGGCGGCCATCGACCAGAGCATCGAGGACTACGTGGCCGAGGGAGGGGGGAACGCTACCCGGGCCCTAGAACGGACGGGGCTTTACTCGGCCCGCGCCAAACGACTTTCCGAGGTCTCGGGTGGAGAGCTGCAACTGACGGCGATTGCGCGGACCTTGTCGGCCGATGCCGACGTTTACTTCTTTGACGAGCCCTCGAGCTACCTCGATGTCATCAACCGGCTCACGGTGGCGCGGCTCATCCGGGAGCTCGGGGAGGACCGGCCGGTCGTCATCGTGGAGCACGACCTAGCCATCCTCGACTACCTGGCCGACCGGGTCCACCTGCTCTACGGCGAAGCCTCGGCCTTCGGGGTCGTTTCGCACCCGATGGCGACCCGGACGGCGATCAACACCTACCTCTCCGGGTACCTCCGGGAGGAGAATGTGCGGTTCCGGACCGAACCGGTCACCTTTACCTCCCATCCTCCCAAGCCCCCTTCTGCGCGGATCCCCCTCGTCACCTTCGCCCCGCTCATGAAGGAGTACCCCGGATTCCGGACCGAGGTCACCGGAGGCACCTTCCATAAGGGCGAGACCGTCGGGGTCGTGGGCCCGAACAGCACCGGCAAGACCACCTTCGTGAAGATGCTGGCCGGTGTCGAGCCACCCACCAAAGGCGGACCCTCCCCCGCGGTCCGGGTGAGCTACAAACCCCAGTACCTCAAGGCGCAAGGGGATTGGAGCCTGCAGGACCGGGTGATGGCCCTTTCCGGTGGCAAGGACTTCGACCTCTCGTTCTTTGAGACGGACTTGGTCGGGAGCCTCTCGCTCCGTCCCATCTTGGGCACTCCCTTGAACAAGCTCTCGGGCGGCGAGCTCCAACGGGTGGCCATCGCCTTGTCCCTGGCGATGGATGCGACGCTCTACCTCCTCGACGAACCCTCAGCCTACCTCGACACCGACGAACGGATGAACGCGGCGCGGGTGATCCGACGAGCGGCAGAGCGCCGGGGAGCCGCCACCCTGGTCGTGGACCATGATGTCTACTTCCTCGACCTCTTGGCAGACAGCCTCATGGTATTCCATGCAGCCACCCACGCAACGGGAAAAGGGGGCCGGGGAGAGGGACCGTACATCATGCGGGAGGGTATGAACCGGCTATTGAAGGCGGTCGAGGTCACCTTCCGTCGGGACGAGGAGACGCTGCGACCCCGGGTGAACAAGGCGGGTTCCGCCCTCGACCGGGAGCAGAAGTCGAAAGGGGAGTACTACTACGATCCGGCCGGATGAAGACCCAAAGGCCTTCTCCTCGCTCGGACGCTCAAGGTTCTGCCGAGGTCTCCTTTTGTCGGGCCTTGGGGCAACACTGCTCAGGGACAAGAGGTCCAGACTGTTCTCGGGGAGAACGGGTTACGGGAAGGGTCGCGAGCGACCCTTCCCTGGGGTCCGGATGAGCCCTACTGGACCGGGACGTTCCGGTGCTCGACCGGGGTCGGGTTCTTCTTGGGGAGGGTCAGGGTGAGGACCCCATCCACGAATGAGGCCCCAGCCTTGGTGGAGTCGAGGTCATCCCCGAGGTCGAAGGCCCGGTAGTAGGTACCTTGCGAGCGCTCCCGGTAGGTCGCCCCATTCGAGTCCTCGGACTTCTCCGACGAGCTCTGGGCGGAGACCTCGACGCGGTTGCCGTGGATTGAGACATTGATGTCCTCCTTGCGGACCCCTGGGAGGTCCGAACGGACCTCGAAGTGGTCACCCTTGTCGATGATGTCCGAGTAGACCGGACGTACCCCCTGGGTCAGGGAGGGGAACTGGAAGTCCACGGTAGGGAACCCGGAGAAGGGTTCGAAACCAAAGACGTCCGAGAATCGCCGGTTCATCGCTTCCATCATCCGGGAGACGTCCACAAAGGGGGTGTAGACGGCCGGGGCGGTCGGGGCGGGTCGGGCATTCGCTAGGGACGTTCCATTGCGCCCCTTGTTGGAGGGGCTCTTCTTCTTCGCTGCCATGGGAATCACCATCAAAAGTAAATTAGCGCTTGTATATAAAAATTACTACCCCGCGCCACCCCGGCGGTGTTCGAGGGGGGGGAGCTTATCTCCCCGCCTCCTATCATGGGGGTGGGCAGGACCCGGAGCTGAGAAAACGCATGGCGATCTCCCGACCGAAGGAGCTGGACCTCCTCGTCCGCATGGCCCACATGGTCGAGCGCGGAACGGTCCAGGAACGAAGCTCCCCCCACCCCTACCGGGTGGTCTCCATGGGCGCCTCCGGAAGCCCCACCGAAGAGGTCGACCGGGTCGCGGAGGCCCAGGTGCTCTCGTTCCTCGAGGCGGAGAAACTGGACTGGAATCTGCTCTCCGAGGAGATGGGATACTTGGATCGCGGGGGCTCGCGAACCCTCGCCCTCGACCCCATCGACGGGAGCTACAATGTCCTGCGGGGATTGCCCCTCGGGACCGTTTCGCTGGCTCTCGGCACGAAGTCCCTCTCGGACATCGATACCGCCGTCGTCCACGACATCATGTCCGGGAAGACCTACTGGGCGACGAAAGGGGGTGGAGCCTACTATGAGGGGCGCCCGATCACGACCCGGGATTGGAGACGGGGAGGCGACCTCTTCTTCCTCAACCTGAACCACAATTCTTCCGATAAGGTCCGGGCCCTTGCCTCCCGCTCGCGTCGGACCCGCTCCCTGGGCTGTGCTTCGCTTGAGATGTCGCTCGTGGCCCGTGGCAGCGGAGACCTCTACTTCTCCGAAAGCCGGGTCGAACAGGCCAACCTCCGGGTCACTGACATCGCTGCGGCCCTGCTCATCCTGCGGGAGGCGGGAGGGAACGCGGTCCGCACGGACGGGTCCCCGCTCGACCT
>JAKBKR010000114.1 GCA_021832495.1 bacterium
TCGGCGTTGAGTGAGATAGAATCGATCCCTTCGTCCACCAGGAACTCGGCAAACTCGGGGTAGACACTGGGCGCCTGTCCGCAGATGCCCACGGTCGCTCCGGCTTCGTGCGCGTCATGGATGAGCATCTGGATGGCGCGCTTCACCGCCGGGTCCCGCTCATCGAAGTAGCCCATCTTCCCCAAAATGTCCGAATCCCGATCGGCCCCCATCACGAGCTGGGTCAGGTCGTTGGACCCTATCGAGAATCCGTCCGCATACTTGGCGAACTCGCGAGCCCTGAAGATGATGCTCGGGACTTCGGCCATGAGGTAGAGCTTCATGTCCTTCGATCGGCGGAGGCCTTTCTCTTCCATCATCACCCGGATGAGGTCAAGTTCCTCCGTGTTCCGGACGAAGGGGAGCATGACCTGGGCATTGCGTAGCCCCCGGGTGTTCCGCACGCGCTCGATGGCCTCCAATTCCAGCATGAACGCCTCCCGGTAGCTCTTCGAAACGTACCGAGAACATCCCCGCCAGCCGATCATGGGGTTGGCCTCCTCGGGCTCGAACTCCGCCCCGCCGGGCATCCCGCGGTACTCGTTGGTCTTGAAATCGCTCGTGCGGATGATCACCGGTCGCGGATTGAACGCCTCGCAGACCACCTCGATCCCCTTGGCAAGCTTGTCCACGAGCTCTTTTCCCTTCCCTTGTTTCAACAACGAGAGCGGGTGCACCTTCACGTAGCTCGTGAAGAGGAACTCGATCCGGAACAGTCCGACCCCTTGGACCGGGAGTTGGGCGTATTCCTTCGCCTTCTCCGGGATCGACACGTTGACGTAGATCTTGGTCGTCGTGACCGGATGGTGCGTCCCCCCGCTCCCGCCGTGGGCCGTGTGCGTCTCCGTCGGAGAGGGCGCTTCGGAGGGTTTGGCCCCCTCATACACGAGACCCAGCTTTCCATCCACCGTGACCGTCATGCCCGGATGGAGCACCCGGGTGGCTTCCTGAGTCCCGACAATGCAGGGCACCCCAAGCTCGCGGGATACGATCGCCGCGTGACAGGTCATTCCTCCTTCATCAGTGACGATGGCGGCCGCCTTCGTCATCGCGGGAACCATGTCGGGGGTGGTCATCGTGGTGACCAGGATCTCACCCGGTTCCATGCGGTTGATCTCCGCCGCACCGGAGAGGACCTTCACCTTTCCAACGGCGACGCCCGGGCTCGCTCCCAATCCCTTGAGCAGGATGGCGGCCGGACCGGTCGGCGGGGTTGTTGCGGGAGTCGTTGCCGGTTGCGCGCTCAACGTGGTCACGGGACGAGCCTGGACAATATAAGGTTCCCGACCCTCGAAGCACCACTCTACATCCATTGGCCGGCGGTAGTGGGACTCGATCATTTTCCCCAGCGAAGCCAAGCGGAGAAGCTGTTGGTCCTGGAGCTTGGGTGCCCGTTGTAGAGAGTCCTCGACCGGGATCCGTTCGTTGCCCCCGCCGGGTTTGCGGACAAGCTTCACCCGCTGCGTCGCCACGCTCCGGGTGATGATCTTAGAGGAGGCGGGGTCCACAACGTAGTGGTCAGGGGTGACCTCCCCTCCCACGACCAGTTCTCCGAGCCCCCATGCCGCTTCAATGATCGTCCGCTTCTCTCCGGTGTTGGGGTCCGCGGTGAAGAGCACTCCCGAGACATCGGAAGCGACCATCTTCTGGACTAGGACCGCCAGCTTGACGCCTGCGTGAGCGATCCCTTTACGTTTCCGGTAGACCAAAACGCGCGGGGTGAAAAGCGACCCCCAGCAGCGTCGGATGCGCAGGACAACTTCCTCGGGGGTGCCCACGTTCAGGTATGTGTCCTGGAGACCAGCGAAGCTGGCATCGTCCAGGTCCTCCGCGGTTGCGGATGACCGAACGGCCGAGAACTCGACATCATGATCGGCGCAGAACTTACGGTGGGCAGTGAGGATGAGGTCCTGCAGGCCCGAGGGCATCGGGGTCTCTTCGAACAATTTCCGGATGGCGATGGATACCACTTCGGCACCCGTTTCGCCCGACCCGTCCAGCTGGGCCAGGAGCGCAACGATCTTCTTGCCGACCCCGGTCTCGTTCACGTATGCGGCATAGGCATGGGTGGTGACGACGTATCCGGGAGGGATCGGAATGCCCGTCTTTACGAGGTCGCCGAGCTTGGAGGCTTTGCCTCCGGCGAGGGCTAAATCGCTCTCGCTGACATCTTCGAGAGGGACGATCAGTCGTTCGTCGATCTTTGCGCTCTCGTCACTATGCCGCGGGCGGGCCTTAGATTTCTCCATCTTTCCTCAGGGTGAAGGTCATGAGGGATCGCGACGGGGAGTAGGGATGCACTTCCCGGGATTCTTCGAGGCTCCAAGCGTTCTGGACCCCCGGGGATGATAGGGCGGACAGCACCTCCTGGTCCGCGGTGCGGCGCTGGTCCCGGAGGAACAGGCCATAGAAGTGGAGCCTCCCATGCCTCTTCACGCGCCTCCCCACCTTCCCAAGGTACTTATATCCTTCGCGAGGGAGATTCATGATCGCGCGGTCGAAGCTCCGTTCCTCCTCAAGGAAGACCGCCGCGTCTTGACAGTACGCCTCGAGACGTTGATCGACTTTAAGCGATCGGGCATTAAGCAAAAGCAGCTCTATCGCCCTAGGGTTCGAATCTAGGCTCACCACTCTCGCGTGCGCATTCCTACGCAGGATCGTGAGCCCGAAAGGGCCAAACCCACAGAAGATGTCGAGGACCTTCTCCCCTTCCTCCACTAGGGCCGCCACCCGCCCGTGCTCCCGCGCAAGGCGGGGGGAAAAGTAGACCCCTCCCAGGTCGACCGTGAAGGTCAGTCCGTTCTCCTTGACGGATGTGACCAAGGTGCGTTCTCCAGCAATGACCTCGAGGGAGCGGATCCGCGCGACGCCTTGAACCCCATGGTCGATCGCCACGGTCCTAACTCCGGGAACAAAGGCTAACAAAGCTCGTCCGATTTCTTCCCGGTATGGAAGCAACGGCTCCTCCAGGCGTATCGCCACGACGCTTCCCACCACGTCAAACGACCGGGGAAGCTGGGACCGTATGGTCTCGGGTACCTGCGCCAGATCTTCGAATGAACGAGGTCGGGACTTCTGGTCGGGAAAGTCGGCCGTGACCACTTCCTCCTCAATATCCCCCGGATCTCCTTCCAAGGGAAACAGCACATGGGAATCGACCCGGAGGGGTTTCAACGACCGGGAGAGCAAATTCTGCTGCGCGAGGTCCCTTCGGATCGTCTCAGCGCGGTCTCGGGGTACCCGGACGGCCTTGGCCAAGGTCATGCGAGGTTTTTCCAAACCCCGTAAAGGAGGAAAGGAATGATCTCCACCCCACGGTGCACACCGAGCGTCCCTTCCCTCGAACAAGCTTCGGTGTACCTGACCGTAGGATGGGCCGTGGGAGGAGGATTCCCGGTCACCAGTAATGGCACCGGGTCGTCGCTGTGACCCTTGAGAATGCACGGGGTGGAGTGATCTGCGGTGATCGCGATCGTCATTGAAGTGAGGTCGAAGCCTTCCAACAGCGGTCCGAAGAAGTGCGCGTCGATCTCCTCGATGATCTCCCGCTTGCGTTGCGCCTCTCCATCGTGACCGGGAACGTCTGGCCCCTTCAAATGCACGTACACAAAGCGGATGTCTGGGGTGCTTGCCGCGGTTCGGACCGCCTCGGCTCGGGCCCGAAGCGCCAAGGGAACATCCGCTCCCATCGGACCGACAAAGCGGTCCGACAGACCGAGCAGGAGGGCGATGCCGCGTTCCACGGGCATCTCGGTTATCGCCGCCCCGGATATCCCGTGCCTTGCTTGGAACCCAGGAAGGCCCTGTGCGACATTCCCAGCATCCCGGACAATGAGTTGATTCGCCACAAGGACCCCGCGAAGGACCCGTGCACCGTTCACCGGATGCGAGAGAAGGATGTCGGTAGCCCGCTCAGAGAATAGATTGAGGGCCTGTGCGGTCCGGAGAGCGGCGGGGGTGCTCGTCTGGGGAGCCACTTCGAGGACCCTGGGCTCCTTGGGCTTGACCGCATGGCCCGCCCGGCCCGCCCGAAGATAGAACGGGTCTGAATTCGTTACATCTGCCGATAGCGCCCCACCATCCAGTGGGCGAAGACGGAGCACCCCCCGATGGCCGACCGTGGCCCGAACCGTAGCTTGGATCCCAAGGTCATGAAGCAGGTCCGCCTTGGAAACGGCATCCGCAAGGGCCGTTGCCTCAGCGGTGGAAAGGTTCCTCCCGACCCGCTGATCGATGATACGCCCCCCACTATCCGCCGTGGCAAAGTTGAACCTCAATGCGACATCTCCCGGTGCGAGGTCCAGGCCGATCCCCATCGCCTCGAGCACCCCGCGTCCTGGGGACTCGGCCTCGGGATCATACCCAAGGAGTCCGAGCACACCCGCATCCGACTCGGGAGCCACACCCTTCCGAACGGGATAAATGAGTCCGAGGCGGGAATCTTCAGCCAACCGGTCGAGGTGTGGGGTGACGGCGGCCTCAAGGGGGGTCTTCCCCCCGAGGGCTGGGTGAGGGAGGTCGCCCAACCCATCGAGGACGACGAGAATGATCCGTCGGACGTTTGCTTCCATCGCTCCGGCTCCTACAACGATTGGGTAGATAAACCGCCCGCGCATACCCTCGACGGCCCGAGCGGCCTGGAAGGTCCCGACCACGGGAGAGTACCGGCCGGTCCTGCTCTCGAACCTTTTTGCTCCGTCACCTTAAAGAACACCTCGTATTATGCCCCACCGTGGCCGGCTTCAAAGAAAGCATACTAGCCTTCGCCCACAAACCGGTCGGCTACATCTTTTTCGTGGTCGTGATCATTCTCCTGACTGGGCTCGCCTTGTTCGAGACCGGAATCCTCTTCGGTGCCATCATCATGATAATGCTGGCCTTCGGCCTCCCGGTGTACCTGGGATGGAACAAGTCCTTCCGGACACTTCTCATCGTCGCCATTGTCGTCACCGCCGGAGTGGCTCCCCTGTGGGCCGCGTTCACCAACAATGAACTTTTTACCCCCTATAGCCCGGGCCCGTCTCTTGATGGATTCAACAACAATTCCCACGTTCTCCAAGACGCGGGAGTGACCCCTTTTTCATCATCCTCCGGACCCGGTGGGATCTTCCACTTCACAGTCACGGCCGTCAATCAGAACGTGTCGTTCAACGGCACGGTCACTTCACAGATCCATGTGACGGCCGTCTACCTCTGGGTCACGGATTGTCCTTACGATGGGCAGGGGTCCACGAATGGCTGCGGCGGGAACCCCGATTTCTTCCATGAGTACGGCCCGGACCAGTTGGGCCCGTCCACGTTCAACCGCACCGAGAACCAGGTATGGTTCAACATGTCGCTGCCGGGCGACTCGATCATGTACTACATCTTCACCGCGAACTATACGTTCGACAAGAACGGCTTGGGGTACGACTATTCCTGCCTCGGCTACTGTGAGATCTATCAGGGGCACGCCGTCCCGGTGCCAAACCAGAGCTATTATTGGAACGAGGGACCCATCACTGGGACTTGGTCCTACATCTACGCCGTGAAGCTCTTGCCCAGTTTCTACCTCTTGACCGGTGCCTTGGGGGCGATACTCATCGCCATCCTTTTCGTCTACCGATGGCTCAAGACCCGGGAGAAAAAGCGAATGGCCGTTGCCGCCGAGTCCGCCGAGGGGACCCCGGCGGAAGAGGAGAAGACCTGCGAGAATTGTGGGGCGGAACTCAAGCCCGGCGAAGTGTTCTGCTGGAAATGCGGAAAGCAGGTCCCCGTTCCCTCCGCAGATCCGAAGCCCGAGCCGGAAACGAAACCCAGCCAACCCCTTAAATAGGAGACCGTAATCGGCTCACCACCTCATGAGGATAAAGCGTGTCGAGGGACTTCGGTCCGTCCATGTGGTCAACCTGAAACCGAATCCGCAGATCTACGTCAGCTACGATGGTCTCGTCGGTCTTTCCGACCGCCCCATCTTGCGGGATATCCTCGAGGAGATCGAGCGCGGTACGGTGAAGGTCCGGGAGGCCCCCGATGCGAAATCCGGCGGTTCGGTCACAAAGCAGCAGCTCGTCTCAAGCCTTAAGGCGAACGGTTGGGGCCGGGTCTACGTATATTTCAACGATTACGTCTCCTACGGGGCTGGAGCCGGCGAAGAAGTGGCCGAGTTCTATTTCAAGACCATGTTGTTGCTCTACAAGGAGGCCAAGAGCGAGGCTGGCCCGTCTGAAAAGCTTCTCCTACAACACTCGGAGAGCTTGGTCGAAGAAGTCCCCGCGTAGGGTAAAGTCCCGGACAGTGCGTATCCCTTCCGGGCCGTGTTCGGGTGGTGCTTGGGACGGAACGTAGGGATCAGGGAGTATCTGATGTCGGCCTTCGCTCGCGCCCCGGAGCGACGCCCAGATAATGCTCGACCCTCGCCCGACCCACTCCGTTGGATGCAATGATCAAGGCATAATCCCCGACGTTCACCAATGTCGCGGCTGGCGGTGCAACGGCCACTTGGAAGCGAGAGCGGTCCGCATTGGTGACCGGCTTTGCGATGCCGAGGAGAACCGAATCACAGTGTCTTTGCACGAGGGAGATGGCCTCGCCAAACGGCTTGCCGACGAGCGGGGAACCCGCCCGCAACTCGTACTCGTCGAACGCCACTCCGTTTCCGCGGTTGGTTATCTCGTCAAACGTGATCGCCA
>JAKBKR010000115.1 GCA_021832495.1 bacterium
GGAAACTACCGCGACGTAATCCAGACCCCGAGGCGAACAGACCCGACGACAAGAGGCAAGTCGGCTCCGAACCGGACCCGCCCACGAATCCGACGGAAGCGGCCCCGCCGGGATATGGGTGAGGGGCGCCCTTAGGGTCGTAGAGGTCTTCTTCGACACGACCCTGTTCCCTTCAGAGGCCCTTCGCCAGATATCCAAGGTTCACCCCGCCCACACCCAAAGGACTCGTGGGTTGGTCTTCTGGAAACTGCCATATTGCCAGCCCCTACCTATGCGATTGCTCGTGAAGGCCGTCCCCACTTCATTATAGAAGTGGACCAGTGGCAACTCCGACCCTCGCGTATCCTCCAAGGTCGGCGCATGAACAGGGGAACCCTTCGGTTCCAACCGACACCGTGATGAAGGTCGAACCGGGCGCGTACGGTCCTCGATCGGTCGCTTCGATCTTCTTAGCTTCGAGCTGGTGGTATCTCCCGCGATATCGCTTGATCCTGAGGGTCGATTTCGAGGCTTCGCCACATATAGTAGCTGCCCAAGGAGCAGAATGGGTCCCAGCGACGACCGTGCCTACGGACGGTCGCCTCGGAGGGAAGCGACCGGTACCCGTACACCCGTTGAACCCCCTTTCGGACCCCGAGGTCCCCGGTCGGAAGCACATTGGGCCGTCCCATGTGGAACAGGAGATACATCTGCGCCGTCCATCGCCCGACGCCATGGACCCGGGTCAACTCTTCGATGACTTCCTCGTCCGAGAGGGCGCCAAGGTGGCCAAAGTCCAACTCCCCGCTATCGACACGGTGGGCGAGGTCCCTAAGATAGGTAGACTTTTGTGGCGACAGTCCGGAGGCGCGCAGGGTCTCCAAAGGCGCATCAAGGAACCACGATGCCTTGGGAAAGGACCCCCTACCTCCCGCGGTGCACACCCTGCGGTAGATCGAGGTTCCGGCGGCGCCCGAGACCTGTTGGAAGATGATGGCCCGGGCGAGGGCTCGGAACCCCCCTGGGCTTCGCTCGATCTCGCGAGGTCCGATCCGACGTATCCATGCACCCAACGTGGGATCCTTCGATCTGAGGTGATGAAGTGCCGCTGCAACGCCCGGTGATAGGCTCATTATGTATGGCAAGCCGTTCCGACTGAAAAGGTACGACCTGAAGCGGAAGCGTGAGGCTCCCTTCCCCAGGAGAGAGGGACCGAACCTAGGACTTCGCGGAAGGGTCTTCTTCCTCTGTGGACTCCGTCGGGGCGCCCTCTTCTGAGGAGCTATAAGAGGGAGCGGACCCCGGCTCGGACGCCTCTGTGGACGGCTCTTCCCGAGATTGGGCTGGCTTTCCCTTTCCACCGTCCTCGCCCGCATCGGAAGGATGAGGTTCTGGGGAGGGTTCTTCCGGGGAGGTAGTACGCGCGGTCCCTCCGGCCGCTACCGAGGAACCGAGGGTCGTTCGTTGTTTTCGAAGGCGCCGGAGTTCCTTCCTGAAATTGCGGAAGTGGGCAAGGGAGACCGCTTCGGACTCATCGGGCTCCGGGGCTGGAGTTTCCTCCTCGGGGGACGGAGATCCTTCCTGCGGTGCGGCCCGAATGTCAGTGGTTGCTCGCTCGGGTGGTAGGTCGGTGGCCTCGGGTGAACTGTCGGGGGAGGGTACTTCTGAAAGCGAAGGGGGGATCTCCGGGACGGCCCCGGGCTCAGACGCTGGCACTTCCGAAGAGGGAGAAGCCGGGGCCTCTGGGGGCGGGGCATCCTCGCGCGGTTCATCGTCCTCAATCCACTCGGGTTGGGTGGGTGGGGGCGGGGGTGTGCTCGCGACCACTGCGCCTGCGACCATCCCCGTGGGAGGAGGGGCAGCTGCCGCCGGATAGGTCGGTGGGGAAGCCCTTCGCGAACGACGCCAAGCCAACAGGACCAGCAGGAAGACCAAGGCGATGACCAGCACAAGGATGAGCAACAGGTCCACGAGGAACCCGTTCCCGGTGCTCCCGGTAGGAGCGGTGGACCCGGCCAAGATGATGACTGGGATGCTGTGGCTTACGGATTGGGCACCCAGGACCGCGGTCACAGCCAAGCTGAGGTTTCCTGAGTGGTTCCCCGCCGTGAACCGGACGACACTACCGGATGACGTGCTCATGTTCCCTAGTGATGAGACATTCATTCGCCAAGTATAGGCGATCCCGCTGGGGCACGGGCTCGGTGAGCAGGCTGCCGAGGCTTGGAAGGACTGAGCGGTCCCCGGAGCGAGCGAGGCATTGGCCGGGCTTATCGCAACGGAAAGGAGGGTCGGCACCACATTTGATGTGATGGTCAGGGTCGCATTCGAATGAACGACCTTGCCGAGATAGGAAGCCGTCACCTCGACCCGTGTGGTTCCTGGAGTCGCACCTGCGGTGAATGTGGTCGATTGCAACGAAGTGGAACTGAGGCTGCCCAGCGCGGGGCTCTGGAGGGTCCAAAGGTACGTCACCCCGACCTTGGGGCAAGCTCCGCCAGTGCAAGCGGGGATCGCTTGGAGGACCACCTGGGTCAGGACCGGTAGGGACTTTGACGAGGGGCTCACGGAGACCGAAGCGAGTTCGGGGACCGTGGTTGTGTTCACGACCTCAAGGAGTGTGGTTGCGTTGGCCGAATGCCCAGCGGTGTCGTTCACAAACACCTCGACGGTGAAGTTGCCGGTCCGGCTCGGGGTGCATGGGAGCGCGTGCACGTCGGCAGTTGCACACCCTGGTGGAACGCCCGTGAAGGTATAGGAAAGGGTGCCGCTCCCCCCCGATGAGGAGACATTGAGGTATGTCGTCGAACCGAGAATGACCGGGTCCGGAGAGGCACCGAAACTGTTGATGACGGGACCTGAGGTGGTGGGAGTCACCCTTACCACTGGCGAGATGGAGGAATTGGAGAACCCGTTGCTGTCGGTCATCGTGATCAAGGTGGTGTAGTTGCCGGTCGAACCCGGAGTGCAGCGGAGAGTGAGGTTAGTGGAGACCGCACACCCAAGTCCAGTTCCCGACAAGGTCCAACGATATACGTCCCCGCCGGAACCGGGTTGTACCACGCTTGAGTTGAAGTAGACGCTCAGGCCGAGGACAACGTTCGTCGTAGAAGGTACAGGACTGCCAACCAGCGGATCCGGAAAGACCAGATAGTAGGACGAGATGTTGAAGGCGGTAACGAACCCGTTCTGGTCGGTCACGGCCACGCTCACGGTAAAGGAGGTCCCCGAACGGGTCGGATCGCAGCCGAGTGTGGAATTGTTCGATGGAGCGCAGCCCAACGCTGTGCTCGAATTGGTCCAAGAGTAGGTCAGGGAACCGTAACCCCCGATCCCGTTCGCCACGAAGGTCACCGATTGGCCGACGTCCGATGAACTCCGGGAGGGTACCGGTGCGGAAACGTGCGGGTCGCTATAGACGACATAATTCAAGGTGGCGCTCGTGGTCGAGTAGCCCTGGGAATCCGTGACGGTCACGTTAATGGTGAAGTTTCCGGCGGCAGTAGGGGCGCAGGTGATGTTGAGCGAATTGGCGGTAGGGCAACCCGGGGGAAGCCCGACCCAAGAGTAGTAGTTCCCACCTGAGCCCCCGCTCGACGAACCCGAACTCACGAAGGAGACCCCCTGTCCCACATCCACGGTCGGCCTCGAAGCCGTGGGTGTCCCGGGTATCGCCGGAAGCGTCGCGATGGTGACCAGGTCCGTCGGTGAACTCGCGGTCGCGGTGGGTGTGCCGTTAGACACATCCGACAACGAATAGCAATAGTACGTTGAAGTGGCGGGGGTGACGTTGAGCATGGACCCGGTCGCCCCGGAGATAGGGGAATCCGAAGCACAGCTCGAAGAAAGACCGGAGAACCACTGGAAGGAGTACGGCGGTGAGCCTCCGGAGGGTTGGGCGCTCAACGTAACCCCATTGCCCTGGAGGATCGTCGGGGCCGAAGGCGTGATCGCATTGGCGGCCAATGCGGGGTTCACCGTCAAGAGCACCGCGGTTGTGGTCCGGTTCTCCGGCTGGGTCGCACTGTCCTGTACACTGAAACAGTAGTCCGAGCTCGCCGCAGGGGCGACTGTCGTGGTCAATGCGTACGGGCCCGGTGCCGCGGGATCATTGGCACAGGTGTTCGAACTCCCGGCGTACCAAGTATACGTGTACGGTGCGGCCCCGCCCGATGGATTGGCGGTGAGCGTGGCGGACTGACCACGGTCGAGTAGGGTTCCCGAAGCGGTGATGGTCCCCGGGACGAGCGGAGCATAGACCTTGACGTTGGGGGAAGGGGTCGAAACCGCCGAACTTCCCGTGGAGTCATTGATGGCGAACGTGAAGGCATACGACTTTCCGGAGATCAGGGTTCCCGCCGGGACCGTGCAGGTCTCCACGGTCCCCTTCGGGACACCGGACCCGTCAGGGATCGAACACACGTTCGCCTTGCCGAAGACCCCACCGTTGACGGAAACAAGCCACTCGTATTCGAAGGGTGCGCTTCCAGTGGTGGGAACACTGTCTTGGACAGAGAGCACCTGGTCCGAATCCAGCACGGTCGCGCTCACGGTGGGTTGTCCCGGCGCTGTGAGGAGTGGGGCAAAGGTCGTGCTGGGCATCACGCCGTTCGGAGGGAACATCCTAGCCCGGACCCATTGGACATAATAGGTCCCGGCGAAATAGTTGCTTAGGCCAAAGTAGGGGTAGTACGTCGTGGTGATCGCTAGGGACGAGTCGGTTAATTTTTCTTCGGTGGAATAGTTCTGGTACTCCCACTCAGACCCCGTGGTCACCCACGCTGTGCCAACCACCGTGCTCGTGGTAGGAATGGGCCATCCGGACGCAATACTGGTCGACGTGGTGCAATTGGGGTCGACAAAATAGTTTGTAGAGGAGGCCGTTGCAGTAACCCATTGTGCTTCATACCCGGGACACAGGTCGACCAAGGTCGATTTGGTACCGGCCGTCGTTTCACCGATCACGGGATTGATCCCGGCCGTAGAAAGACCGTTCGGATCGAAGAGCTCCTCGGTGATCAGAGGGGGAGCCAAGGCATTCTTCGTCAGGATAAAGACGTAGTCCCCATTACCCTTGGCATAGAACGACACACCGTTGTTCACGGTCACGGCGCCGTTCGCCGTCTTGACCGGTGCCTTCCACAGATTCGCGTTCAAGGTGGTGCCTTTGAAATTGTCGTAAAAGGGAAAGACCAAGGCCCCATCATCCAACTGTCCATACGTAGATGAGAGCTGAGGGGCTTCGCCCGTGGGACCGCTTGCCGACAGACCATGGTAGCTGGTCGGGCCGAACACCATGTCCACTGTGACCGAACCACTGGCTCCTATCCCGTTGAGCTTCAGCCATACGATGGTCTGGGCGGCCGTGTTCGAAGCATTCGTCTCAATCCAAGCCGTGATGGTTGTTCCGCTCGTGTAAGTGAACCAGACATTCGACCAGTTCGCATTGATGTACGTGGAGTATGTTGAGGAAGCGACGTCGACCTTCTGCTGGTAGTCCCCGATGGGGGATGATTGCGCGTTGGAGAGGATGATCGGGACCTCGGCGGTCGGGGGTGGCAGGGCCGAGGGGACCTGGGAAACCACCGGTACCTCATTCCCCGCACGTACTGTTGAAGCCGGGGCCGCCGGCAACGACAGCGGGGTTGGAACGGGAACCTCGCCAGGCCCTGCTTCCCTGACGGAAGCGGTCGTAAGACCCCCGAACATCACCGAGGTTGGCAAAGAAGGCAATGCAAGAATGAAGAGCAGCAAGAGGCACACCGGCACTAAGCCTGCCGGATGCGAGGGGGCCGGGCGGCTCGTGCCGTCCCGCATCGAGTGAAACGTAGGTTTCTCAAACTCCGCTCGCATTCTTGCCTGTTGAGTGTCGCCCGACCCCCTCGCTCGGGCGATATGATTATCTTATGGGAACTCGGATATATCACGGTTCCCGCCAAAGCTCCGTGGACCCCTCCCCGAGGTATGCCGCGGGCCGGGCTTGAACCGGCGGCCTTAAGATCTTCAGTCTTACGCTCTCCCAACTGAGCTACCGCGGCAGTTATGACTGACGGGGACATGCAGGCCCTGTTAAAAGCCCTCACATGCGGCGCCTAGTTATCACCGAGAAGTTCAACACCGCCCTGCGGATAGCCGTAGTGCTTTCCGAAGGGAAGATGAAACGGGAGCGGCAAGGTCCGGTTGCGGTCTTCCGTTTCGAACGCCAGGGGGATGAGTTCACCGTCATGGGGCTCCGCGGCCATATCGTGGAACTGGACTATCCCGAGGAGCTCAATCGATGGGATCTGGCCACCTTGCCTCAGCTCCTCGAGGCCACCCCCCAACGCAGCGTGACCGAACCCGGCATTGTCGAGACCGTCCGCCAGAACGCGCCGACCCACCAGATGGTGATCCTGGCCACGGACTGGGACCGGGAAGGGGAGGTCATCGCGGCGGAGTGTCTTGAGATCATACAGGAGGTCAATCCCAACATCCAAGTCCAGCGCGCCCAATACAGTGCGATGTCGAAGTCCGAGATCGAGAAGGCTTTTGCCGAGCTCAAGACCCTCGATCGCAACCTAGCCGATGCCGGGATGGCCCGGCAGAACATCGACCTCATGTGGGGGGCACTTCTCACCCGCTATCTCACGCTCGTCTCCCGCGCGGATGGGGGTTACTCGGGATCCGGTTCCGTGCTGTCCGCGGGCCGCGTCCAAACCCCGACCCTCGCACTCCTTGTGGACCGGGACAA
>JAKBKR010000116.1 GCA_021832495.1 bacterium
AGCAGACCGAGATGATCCTCCGGCTCGGCCCCCGGGTCAACCTCGGGAACGTCGCGATGACCAGCGTGGCGGCGCTGGAGTCGCAGCGCCAGGGTCTCCGAGGCGACACCTTCGGGGTGGCGCCTCCGCTCCCGGAGACCCGGCTCTCTCCCGCAGCGCGGTTCCTCTACCACATGCTGAAGACCTACGGCCCGATGGACCAGGGCAAGCTCCTGTCGGTCACGGGCCTCAAGCGCCGGACGGTCCAGAACGCCCTCCGCACCCTGGTGCGGGGGCAGTTCCTGAGGAACCAGCCGGATCCGCACGACTACCGGCGGCGGATCTACGCCTGTGCGACCGAGCCCCCGTTGGGCGCTCCCCCGACCCGCCGGGCCCCGCCTACCGTCGCCGGGCGCTCGACGCGCCGTAGGCGTACCGGACCAGATGGGACGACTTGAGGGGCAGCCGCTCCGCGAGCGCCCCGACCAGCCCGTGCAGGAGATCGGGCGGGACGGCTCCGGTGAGCTCCAAGAGGATCCCCGGCCGCTGCTCCCGGTGGATCCTCCGCAGGGTGATGTCGGCCCGGTTGCCCTGGGTATCGGCCAGGACGGCCCGGAAGGCGGCGGCGCCGGCGAGTCCCTTTCCCCCCTCTTGGGAGAGGCTGGAGAGCAGGGTCGAGACGGGCTCCTCCCCGGCCCCGGGGGCCCCGATCCGGTCGGATGGGTGGGTCTCCCAGTGGACCACCGAGCGGAATCCCTTCGCGGAGAGGCCGTGCAGTGCGGCGACGATCCGTTTCCCGAACGAGCCGGACTCGACCACCGGCTGGGCGTGCAGCGCCTTCTCGAGTCCCCTCAGGACGGCGTTCTTCGGTGGCTGGACCGTCGGGGACTGGAGCTGGATCTCCAAGAGGGCATGGCGGAAGGGAAGGGGAGGGCCCTTGCGACGGTGGGACGGCCCTGAGGTCGGCCAGTTGACGATCGACACCGGCCCGATCAGGTCGGGAGCGGAGATCGGAATCGGTCCGGGCATGCCGGACTTAGGCGTCGATGCCAGAAGAAGTCACCCGGAGCCGGGCGGGTTCGCATTCGGGGGAACGCGCAAGGAACGCTCTTCGTCGACCGGGTTATCCGTCCGACCGGCGTACGATGGGCGGAGGGTTGAGGGCAGCATACCGGCACGACCCCCTCATCCGCTCTCCATGGGCCCAAGGAGTCGAGGTCCACCTCGCCCCAAAGTCGTCAGCCAGACCTTCCCGTTCACCTGCGGCCCGGCCGCTCTGCTGAGCGTTCTGGCATCCTCGGGTGCCGTGGCCCATCGAATGGGAGGCCATCTCGCAGAGATCAACCTCTGGAGGGAAACGACCTCTGTGGCCTGTCCCGGCTCGCATCCCCTGGGCTTGGCACTCGCGGCTGAACGTCGGGGCCTACGGGCACGGCTGGTCTGGGAAGGCTCCCGCCCATGGCTGTGGAGCCACATCCGTTCCCAGCATGCCCTGCTTCGGAAGGGTGACTATCTGAGGATCGAAGCCGCCTGGATCGACGAGGGGCGGCGGCTCGGAGTCCTGGACGAGCCGCGGCCAGTGCCGTGCGAGGGCGCCGGTCTCTTGCTCATGGAAGTACCGGGCCCGAAGGGCTCTGACCAATCGGATCCCCACTGGGTGGGCCGGTGGGAGGGCACCCAGTGCGCCTACCTGCTGAATCCGCTCGGTCGGGTCCCGGAACCGGACCATCGCTCTCCTGAGGATCTGTGGAGCCGCTCCGGGTTCGAAGGAACCCGCTGCTGGATCTCAATAGGACCCCGACGGGAAACCCTGACGGATCCGGGATTGCAACGTCGTCTACAAACCGCAGGTTCGACCCGTCCTACTGGGGAGCCCCGTAAGCGGTTTGGGCGGTCCTCCCTTCCCGAAGCATGAGATCTGTGCCCACCAGCCCTCGTCGTCCTTCCGGTAGAGATGACGAGCCGGGAGCGCTGACCGGCGCCTCGGCCGACGCCGAATGGTCCCCCCTCCGTGAGGTGATGATCCATCGGCCCGGGATCGAGATGGTCTTCGGTCTCCTCCAGCCGTATGCCTTCCTCTACGAACGAGCCTTTTCGTTCACCGAGGCAGTGCGGGAGCACCGTCAGCTCCAGTCGGCGCTGGAGGAGGAGGGCGTCAAGGTCCGCACGCTTCAGCAGCTGGCTCTGGAAGTGGCGGAAGCCAACCCCGGGGTCGCTCGAATAGTGCAGGCACAGATCCCGAAGATCGTGAAATACACGGGTCCGATCGAGATGGTCCGTCGATCTCGGGAGACCCTGCGCCAGAACCTGAAGGAGTTCGACGCCGAGACCCTCTTCCAGATCCTGCTGCTCCAGCCGTCGATCCGGCTCGATCGACGGGCCGGATTCCGGGGGATCGCCCCGCAGGTGGCCCTTCACACTCCGCTCGCCAACCTCTGCTACATGCGGGATCAGCAGGCCCTCACTCGGAGGGGATTCATCCTGGGCCGGATGGCCAAGCCCCAGCGGCGGCTCGAATCCTGGATCACCGGGACGCTCCTTCACGGGGCCCAGGCCTCGATCGTGGGCGAGGTGAAGGCCCCGGGCACCTTCGAGGGCGGGGATTTCATCCCGGGCGGGGAGTGGGCGCTTCTTGGTGTCGGGGACCGGACCAACTGGTCGGCCGTACGGCAAATCCTTCGGATGCCGCACGGATACGACGAGATCGCCGTCGTGGAGCAGCCAAGCCATCCGCTCCTCCCGCCCGGCGAGCGGGATCCGATGATCAACATGCACCTGGATACCTACGTGAATCTGGCCGGCCACGATGTCGCCGTAGGTTCCGAGCTCCTTCTCAAGGTCGCGCGGACCCAGGTGTACCACCGGCGAGGCTCCCGGATGATACCGGCGGGTCGCCCTACGAACCTCGCCGACTACCTGGGACAGCGGGGCGTTCAGGTCGTCCCCATCTCCACCATCGAGCAGATGAGCTACGCTTCGAACTTCCTCACGATTCGGGACCACCACATTGTCGCCGTGGACGTCGGCCGCACGGCCGAGCGGGTGCTCGCGCAGTTAACGAAGGCGGCGAAACGCCGACCGCGACGCTACGGACGACTGTTTCGGACCGCATCTCGTGAGCTCCGAGAACTTCTAGCGGCTGGCGAGTTATTCCCTCAGAGTCCGAGCCTCCGTTTTGCGAAGGTCAGGGCCCGTAGTCTTCCCCTGGAGGAGATTACTGGGGGGTACGGCGGAGCCCACTGCCTTACCTGTGTCTTAGCTCGATAGAGAACCCAGATCACCGGCCTGAATCCAGCCCTCTGTAGGGGCAACGTTCATAGATTTCCCCCAGCCTTCCCAACACGGCTGACGAGGTTCGGGCTAGTGCACGTTCACTTCGAACATCGTTGAAATGCACTCTTGCTCTTGATGATGGCAACGTGACAGTCACCGATGACACATTCTTCCGTGGCCACCCTCATCGCTAGGAGGTCAAGGACTACACTGACGGGAAGCCCGACAAGGTCCGCCACACCCGTATTTGGCTCGGACGGGTACAGGTATTTCCGGACGGAGGCAAGCGCATCCGACCCAAACGCCCCCGATACCCTAGTGCCGAACCCACAAACGCCGTTTGACTTTGTGGACGTTTGGTCCTACATTCCGCAGAGCGAAACGAGGCAATCCTCGACTTTCCATGACGGGCGCCGTCAGGGTGCGTAGACCTCTTCGGGAATTCCGGCCACATCTCGAAGCGGGGGAGTCCGAGGCTCCGCGAGGGCTTCTATCGAGCGGCCCTATCGGCAAGCCGGTCGAACCCGGCGTGTCGGCACCTCTACGAGCGACTGACGGAGAAAGGGAAAGCGCATCGATCGGCGCTAACGGCGGTGTCGGCGAAGCTGCTCATGCAGTCATGGGCAGTGCTGTGGGAAGGGGAGAGCTTCGAGGTTCCGGAGCGATATCGTAGGCGGAACCCGAACGAACGAGCCGGGTCGCGCCCCCGTCCAAGAAGTCGGAGGAATCGGCGACCGCCTGAACCGCTCCCCCCCCCATTTCCGGTCGCGAGCCCGTCCTCTTCGAAACGGCCTCGTCCTCGTGCCGTAGGGTGGCGTAAGCCATCGGTAGATTTCGAAGCCCGAATCGTCATCGTCAGCTCATATGGCCCGCTCATCCACCGGTATCCAGCGCCACCCAACTATCTTAATAGGGAAGCGTCGATCACGCGGTGCCTACCATGGTTACGGGTGTTCGCGAAAGCTTGGGGGAAGAATTTCGAGAACTGACAGGGCCCACACACAGCTGTCCGATTTGTGATGCTCGGATGGCCGTTGTGGATGGTTCCCTTCCCGGCTACGTGGAAGGGACCAGCTTTGCCATTCTAGACTGCACATCCTGCCACCTTGGCCAAGCCTACCCTACCTCAGCCGATCCCTCATTCTACGAGATGGTATATCATAATAAATGGCACGTCCCAGGATATTCCAGATACTGGTACTACCGAGACTTCTTGCTCCACCATCCGAAGAAGGGACTCGAGTTTCTCAGCTCTTTCGAGCCCTGCTACTGGGGGGTCCGGCGCACCCTAGAGGAAGAGGGGGTCCGCCAAGATACCCGCGTGCTTGATGTGGGATCTGGTCTCGGCTATTTGACGGCTGTCCTTCGCAGGGGAGGGCTAGAAGCATGGGGGCTGGAGATGTCTGCAGACGCTGTTCGCGCTGCGCAAGCTGCATTCGGGCCGTGGTACATCCAGGGAAGCGTGGAGCACGGGCTTTCCCAACTCAGAGGTTCGTTCGATTTGGTCCTCATGATTGAGCTTATCGAGCATGTTGACGATCCTGCGCGCCTTATCGAACAAGCGTTTTCCTTGGTTCGGCCTGGAGGTAGACTCTTAGTAACTACTCCGAACAAGTCCTATTTCCCTTCAGAGACGTGGAGGACCGATCCGCCACCCAATCACTTGTGGTGGTTCAGCGAACAGTCGATTTCGAGGCTAGCTGACAAGCTTCGGTTACATTGCCGGTTTCTCGACCAAACGGAGTACTATCGAATCCACCCGGGAGACAGGACCCCTCCACAGCTAGAGGGGCCGGTTCTTGGCTCAGATGGTACATGTCTAAAGCGCGAGTCATACTTGCGTCGGGGTTTACGGGCTACGGGCTCGGTCCAGTTGGCTCGCTCCCTTCGCGACTTGACCCTGCGAGCCACAGCTCGCATCGCTCGTGAGGGCCCGGGAAGTCACACTGCACATAGGGGGCCGGACATGTGCGCAATCTTCTCGGAGGCCAAGTGAGGGTGCCTATCGGTTTGGGGTCCGTTAATCTAACCCGAGACAGAGTCACAGCGATTCATGTCTACATCCAAAGAGGAACCTATTGCGACTGGACCCCAAGGTAGATAGTCAGCAATCGCGCGAAGAGGTTTGTTGCTGTATCCTTGTAGAGTCGTGCCAGAAAAGAAAGTCCCATGTCAATGACCACCTCCGCCGAGGGATGAAGTGACAACAATAACAGTGTATTCCGCACATCACTAGGTCGAAGCACCGATGGAAATCGGCGGCTTGAGACGAGGTAGAGTTTTAATCGGATGGACGAGCTGAGGAGTTCGGCAAACCGACGCAATGGCTCTCGCTGGATGTCGGTTTGGAGACGGTCTAGCGTGAATGTAATCTTCTGAAGGCCGTCAGCTCGGTAGGTCCAGTCCACCTCTGCTCCACCTTGATGGCGTAGTAACTGTCGGGTCCGACTGTGCTGCCCTACTCGATAGAGGGTAAGTACGCGCGAATCGAAACGAAGAAGACCATTGGTGGAGGCTGCCAGCAAGAACATTGCGCAATCCGTAGTGCCACGAATGGCTCCGATCGTACCGAGGAAGGGCGTCAGTGCCTCTCGCCGGACTGAGATTGAACTCAAGTTATGGAGATGACCAGAGTACTTGAGCGATACGAGTTTTGAAAGCTTCAACGAACCCGTCTCCAGCTCCAGGGAAGAGCGGACTGGCCGGTAGGCTCGGCAGCGAACCGTCGATCCACTCTCGTCTATAGTTTCGTAACCGTTATGATAGAAGACAAGGGATGGCCTCGCCGAGAATACCCGAGTCACCTCCTGAAGCTTCTGCGGCAAAAATAGGTCGTCATCGTCCAAGAAGCAGACGATTTCTCCTGTACATTTCTCAAGCCCCAATCGGAGCATATCGCCCACTGTTCCCTTGCAGTCAAATATCGACACACCGGCTGCGTCGAGCCAATGGTCGAGATCCGGATCTGAAAAGTCTTTGACCACGAGTACCTCGGATCGACGAGGGATCTTCCCCTCCACCAACACAGATTCGACCGCGGTTCGCAACCATTGCCGGCGTCCGCTAGCAGTGACCAGGACCGTAACGATTGGGTTCATATCCTTACCGCGGCCGGAGCATGGCTCGACGATTACTCCATTGCTCTTCGAGTCTAAACACTTCGTTTGGCGACCCCATCGCTCGCGACGTGGGAGAGGAGTAGTAAACGCATGTGGTCCTTGCGGACTCACCCGGGAACAGAGACTCACTGTTGGGCTCACCGGCAGGACGCGAAGGCGGCCGATCCATCTTACTTGCCGTCAGAGAATAGACAGTCAAGATGGAAGTGGTCAATACGACGTGGACTAACTGGTGTTCCAGTAGATAAGAAACTGAGGCGTTCAGGTAGGCTGCTCCGGTGGAGCTCGTGAGGGACGATGTATGGTCGACAATGATGAAGTTAGCCAGATGGTCC
>JAKBKR010000117.1 GCA_021832495.1 bacterium
GGCGAGGCCCGGTCCCGGAAACGGTTGCCGGTGCGAATCCGGGATACCCAACTGCGCAGCAATCGCGCGGACCTCATCCTTGTAAAGGTCGCGCAGCGGCTCGACCACCTTGAGCCGCATGTCCTTAGGTAAGCCCCCCACATTGTGGTGCTTTTTGATCGTGTCCCGCATGCCGCCGCCGCTCTCGATCCAGTCTGGGGCGATCGTCCCTTGGACCAGGTGGGTGATCCCCGTACGATCGGCCTCCTTTTCGAAGACCCGGATGAATGCTTCGCCGATCCGACTACGCTTCTCCTCCGGGTCGACCACCCCTTTCAGAGTTTGGAAGAACTCTTCTCGGGCATCGATGAGCTCAAGGGGAAGTCCTGATCGCCGGACCGTATCGAGCACCCTCTCCGCCTCCCCTTGGCGAAGGAGGCCCGTGTCCACAAACAGGGGGCGTAGCCGATGGCCAACGACACGGGCCACGAGCAACGCCGCGACCGTGCTATCGATACCCCCTGAAACGGCGGCGATGGCCCGGGTATCCCCAGGGAGCTCGGATTGTATCGCCCGCTCTATGTCTTGGATACGTGTTGCAGGGTCTTTCAATTGAGTGCCTCGATGGTCCCATCGTCGACACCCCTTTGCCAACAGGCTGCCGGAAGAGCTTGGATGGTTGAAAGAGATGCCTGAGGGACGTCCTTGGTCCGGTGAAGGAGGTTCATGGCCCCGTCGGCACACTGAAACGTCTCAAGAGCGCAATCGGACAAGGGAGCGGGAGCCAAAGAAGGCGGTTGTTCGAGCGGGAGCCAACCAAACGGGTACGAATCCTTTCCTCGTCCACATGCCAAGACGTCTGTGAGTCCGTGCGTCACCGTGAACAACCCTATCTCGGGGCAGTAAAGCCTTACTCTAGTCCCTACGGATACTCGATGATGGCCTTCCCAACGATTCTGTGTCGGCGCCGTTCGGACCGAAGAGCGGTACGCCGACCGGATTGAGGACGCGGCATGCTCTACGGCAACGGATGGGTTACGCGTGCTGCCAAGGAGAGGACCGAGGGCGGCCATGCAGACCCTCGCCGTGATCACACAATCGGAGTGAGGGATACATGGGGCGCCCCCCGTTGCTCATCGATCCCGATAGCGTAAATTAGTGTCCTTGGCCGGATACCATAGATGCATGGAGAATCATCGATGTTCACTACTCGGAAGTACGTATCCATCATGTTGATGATCTCAGAGGTCACCATGAGACCGGGCTTGAGAAGTCCGATCCCGAGGTTACCCATGATCTTTGTCCGCTGGACGGCTTGAAAGAGCCCCGTGATGGCCATGTTGTCCCCCTGTTGATACTCGAGGGTATCGAACGCCGTGTACTCGATGTAAGGGTTCTTGTCCTGACCACCACGCACGGCCCGCTCGATCTCTTCGTAGGCCCGTTGGGCATCTGCGCTGCTCCTTATCCGCCCGAAGGGAAGGATGTACGGCGAGGTCTGCTCTGTCGCTGTGTAATCGATGATCCGTACCCGGGAGTCAAAGATGTTCGATGGCAGGTGTTGTGTGATGAGTTCCTTGAGCCGATCGGGATACTCCCCACCGGCGAGGACGCCCATCATCCCCCGACCTTGGGCCAGGAAGTTCAGGAAGGTGGGTATGAACAGATGGTAGTAATCATCGATCGAGACGTTGATGTCAATGTCAAAGGCGTTGTACGAGCCCCGCTTGTAACCCCCACCCATGAGCGCATCGATGTCGGGTACACCGCTCGAAAAGTGCGTAGGAGAGTCGGGGATTGCCTGCCACTGGCGGGATGAACCGGCGTGACCATTGTTGCTGGCCCGGGAATGCAGTCCACCCAACGCTCGGAACCTCCCTTGCGATAGGGTGGCGGCATACCGGGGTTTGGAGATGTTCGTCGCCCGGAGCTTGTCGAAACGCACGTGACGGATCCGGCGCTCGTCCACCTCTTCCCGGCTGAGAGAGACCAAACCATCCACCAAGTATTCGATCCCGCCGGCTTCCGCCTTCTCCAGGACGAGAATGACGTTGGTATTGGAGTTTTCCACCAGGTCCTTTTGAAGGCACATGACAAACTCTTCCATCTCGAGGCCGTAGCGGTGCGTTATGCCCTCTAGGGAATCGACCACGAGGAGTGACTTCTCAGGAAGCACTTTCTCGATCCGGTCGTAGACGTGTTCCACCTCCGGCATCCGGGTGTGCTGCATCAGAGCGGTCAGCCGGGCGCGGTCCACCTTCGTTGGGCGCTCGCCCTCACCGCCTATGCTCTTCAAGAAGTCCCGAGCTCCCGAGACCTTGGCTTTTTGGTCGGGCGAAGGTTCCTGAGAGGAGCGGGTCGAGTCCCGCCCAACAAGCATATCGAGAAGGATCTTACCGGAGTCGAAGATACGGGTGCGCATCTCGGTCTGTTTGAGCCAGGGGAACTGGTGATAGAGTGCGTCATCAGAGACTCGGGTTGAAAGATAGAAGCTCTGCCCCTTCTTCCCGACCTTCTCGAGGACCTCGAGACAGAATGTGGTCTTTCCGGTACCTGCCCCTCCCTTGACGATAAGACTCCTGCCGCCTGCCCCTCCCAAGAATGATATCAGCTCCGGAGGTATCGCCGTTTGAACCACACCCGACTCCATCGTAGGATCTCCCTCGGGTCCTGCCATACTTTCGCCTTATATTAAACCGCCGCTCTCGCTCCGCTCTTCTTCTCCGAAGCCAAGGAACGGGCTACGGTGAGCGCCGCCTCTATGAGGGATTCGGGATTCCCTAGGGCGGGACCGGACGCGCGTGCCGCTGAGGCATTGCCACCTCCCTTTCCCGACCAGTTCCTAAGCACCCCATCCAAAAGGTCCTTCGCTGAGAATCGGTCGGGAGACCCCGAAGCGAAGAAAAGGGTCCAGCGGTCACCCTCGATGGCCGCAAGGAGCGCGACGGTGCCCGGACGGGAGGAAAGCAATCGGGCCAGGTCCTGAAGCTGGCTGACGGCCACTGGGGTAACAGACCAGATCGCACGGATCGAGTTGCCAAGGTCGATAGCGTGGGCCGGGTCAGTCTCTAACCTGCGGGCAAGGTCGGCCAGTTCCCGGGAAGAATTCTTCCGGGTGGCCCTCTCGTCCAGCCGCTTCTTCTCGAGAAGCTCATCGACAGCACGGGGAATGTTGATTATCGGCTGCGCAAGCTTCACGGAGAGCTCATGCAGGATCTCCGCCTGCTCATCTACGATATCGAGCGCGCGTTCGCCAGCAGCAAAATGCAACCGGACCATGCCGTCCTGTATCCGCTCGGTCGAAAGTACCCGGAGGTATCCGGCTTCGGAGGTGTGCGTACAATGGGTACCTCCGCAGGCTTCGACATCGAAGCCGTCGATCTCCACGATGCGTAGCTCCTTGCCAGGTACTGCACCTCCCTGGTAGATGGAGAACCCGAATCTGTTCTCGGCCTCGGACCGAGGCAGGAAGTAGCTCTTCACTGGCCGATCTTCCCGGATGATCTGGTTGGCCAGACGTTCAACGTTACGGAGTTCGGTCGGGGTAAGGCTCCGAAAATGTGTCACATCGAGCCGGGCCTCCTCCATTCCCTTGAAGGCCCCGGCCTGCCACACGTGAGGGCCTAGCAGTCTTCGGAGCGCTCCGTTTAGGATGTGCGTGGCCGTGTGATGTTGCATCAGCTGCTGCCGTCGGGCGCCCAGTATTTCACATGGCACGGTCTCTCCCGTCTTTTGGGCGAAGCGGTGACCCGGAGCTACTCGGTGATACACCCACGGCCCTTTGCGAACTACTTCCGAGATCGGAACGCCCGCGATCTGTCCGGTATCGGTGATCTGACCACCCCCGGTGGGGTAGAAATACGTCGATTCGAGCACCACCCAAGACTCGGAGGCCCAGGCGATCTTTGCGGAAAAGGACAGTGTGTAAGGGTCCGTATGGTAGAGTACTCGAGTCGGGGGCAAGTCGGTAGGCACATCCGGTGGAGAAGTGTCCTCGGCCGGTGCGCTTGGCCTTTCGGTGGATTCCGTTCCCTCCTGGTGTAGTTTGGCTGCCAAGGCGAAGAAGTCGGGAGGGCTGAGCCCCGTCATTCCCAGTTCTTCCTCCACGATGTCCGGAGTGATCCCACGGGAGTCATAGAGGGTGAGCAGTTCCGGGACACTGATCTTTCGACCTTCCTGGTCGAGTTTCTCCTTGAGCTTTCGAATGTGGGAACGCCCGCGCTCTAGGGTCTCGGAAAACCGTTGTTCCTCGATCTCCACGATCTGCCGAAGGGTCCGATCACTGAGGTCGAGGCCTGGAAGGGTCCGGGAGAGATGACGTCGGACCTGCTCCATGACGTCGATCAATCCGATTCCGTTGGGGTATCGGGCTAGGATCCGAAGCATTCGGCGAAGAAGCATTCTGGCAAGGTAACCGGCATGTACATTGGACGGGACGACCCCGTCAGTGAGCATCAAGACGAAGCTTCGAGAGTGGTCGACCAGGACCGCCAGATCCTTGGGCGCCATCGTGGAAGGCAGGTCACGGAACACCTCACCGAAAACCGCATCGTAAATGGTGGGCGTGCCTTGGGAGACCCATGTGAATCTTTCGAGCCCATATCCCGTGTCCACGATACGGAGTGGTAAGGGGCGGACGACCCCTCCCTTGTTGGTATACTGCATGAAGACCAGGGTGGCAACCTCAAGCCCGGACAAGCCAACCGAAAGGGACGGGCCCATATCCCCACCGCCTTCCCATTCCTCTTCCTTGTAGCTCACAATCGTCCCGTCCACTCCAAGCTCGGAGGTGAGGAACTCGTGACAGAGTTCCACGGTTCGGTCTTTGAAGTAGATTTCTCGACCGGGGTAATTGAAGCAGTGATGGGCCATCATTTCGAAACTGGTGAGGTGGCGTTGGGTAACTCCGACTTCGGTAACGTCAGTGAATCGGAGACAGGGCTGCGAGATCACGAGAGGGTTTGCGGGGGGCTCAACAGCCCCGGAGGTCACCCAGGGCTGGAAATCGTAGATAGACGCCTGTACGAAGAACACGTCGTCCCTCCACCTCGGAACCACAGGGTAGCGAGCGATCCGGGTATGTCCGCGTTGTTCGAAGTAGTGAAGGTAAAGCTCTCGAAACTGATCCGCGGAATAACTTTTCTGGATTGGACTGTTGCCCGGGAAGGAATACGGAGTGCACGGGGTCTCAGAACAGAGCTCGCGGGGTCTCTCGGACCAGAACGCGCTCCCGCAACCCCGGCAGGTTTGCCGCACGAACCCTTTCTGCCGAAAGAATTCGTTCTGGTACTCCTTTTCATCCATAGTTGGGAGGGGACCGACAGTCGTTCCACACAAAGCTTTTATGGATTCGGGTCCCTTTCGAACCTGCGCGGAGTCGTCCATGAGAACCTACGTTAAGATGTATTTCAGCAGTGAAGGAGCCGGGCCGCTCGATATGGTTGAAGATCTGAAAAAGATGGGGTTCCGCACCGAGGTGGGTGACTACGATTTCTCGGTCGCTTGGGAGACACCGGAGCAGTATGGGGCCATCATTCGTAAGTTGCATAGCGCGCTTGCCGGGACCCGGGTTCGATACACCATCATGACCCGGGACTAGTGCCCCCGAGGATTTCTTCGCCTTACTAACGCTTCCCTTTCGAACCCCCGACGTCCCTGCGTTGCTTCGGGGCTGATTTCGGTAGAAAAGACAGTAGCGTGAGATTGGACATTCTCCGCATCGAGGACCGATTGGACGGCAGATGTTCTGCCCGTGCTGGACAAGGAGGGGGTTCACCTTCTTCCATAGGGGTTTCGGCACGATGGCCATTAACGCCACCTCGGTCTCTTCAGGGGTCCGGGTCCGGACCACGCCAAGACGGTTCGATATTCGGTGGACATGAGTGTCCACGGGCAGGGCGTCCCCATCAAACCCGTAGACGATCACACAGCCTGCAGTCTTACGCCCGACCATGGGCAGTCCTAGAAGCGTGTCCATCTCACGGGGAACCTGCCCATGGTATCTCTCCAGTAGGATTCGACAGATCTTCGAAATGGCCTCAGCCTTCGGCCGAGGGAAGCCCACGCGGTGGATGATCCTCTCGATCTCACCCACGCTCAATTTCGAAAGTTCTGCGGGTGTCGGGTGGGGGTTAAGCAGTTCGTCTGCGACACCATACGTGACCTGGTCTTGAGTGCGCTGCGAGAGGATCGTGCTAATGAGAACCTGAAACGGGTCAGGGTGTCGCGCATTCAAGTGGGGTACCTTCCATTTCCCGACAGAATATCGTCGTTCCAGAATATTGAGAACCCTACCCCAAGGGAGCCGGGTACCGGGCGGGCGAGCCAATCGTAAGGCCCGTTCAGGCAAGGTCAGGATCGGGGTGGCCTTCAATCGGGGAATATCATCCCCATTCCAGAAGCGGCCCGATCTTCCTCCTCCCGGATCTGGGCGTACACCTTCTCCGCATCAGCCCCGGTCAGCTTCTTTCCGATGGGAGGGACCATCGTGTCCGCCCGGGCCATCGCTTCGTCCGCTCCGTTCATGTAAAGGTAATAATCTCCAGCCTTGCCACCGTAGAGGGAGGCCTCCTTGAATATTCGCGTTTGGCGCCATAGAACATTGTCTTGCAATACCAGTTCAAGCGCCTCTTTCTTCTCGGCTGGGAGTTCAAATATCCGCCAGGCCATGACTCGACAGAAGACCAAGAGTATTTCCGTCTTTCACCTGAATTGGACGTTT
>JAKBKR010000118.1 GCA_021832495.1 bacterium
ATCCGCGATTCTCCACTTGGTGGCCGTGCATACTTGACCCGAATATCCGAACGCGCCGCGTACGGCGGCTTCCACGGCGGAATCGAGAGGCGCGTCCTCGAAGATGACCAAGGCGTCCATCCCTCCCATCTCGAGGAGGACCTTCTTCCCACCGGCCCCGGCCCGTTCGGCCACCTTGCGGCCGGTCTCCACCGATCCGGTCAGGGTCACCATCCGAACGGCAGGATGTGAAGCGAGCGACATGCCGACCTCGGAGCCGCTCCCCAGGACCACGTTGAAGGCCCCGGCGGGAAGACCACTCTCGAGTGCGATGTCACCGAGGGCAAGACCGATCGCCGAACCTAGGCTCGCGGGTTTGGCGACGACCGTGTTCCCGGCGGCCAAGGCGGGGGCGACCTTGTGGGCGAGCAGGTTGAGCGGGAAATTGAACGGGGATATCGCCACGATGACCCCCAGCGGCTCCCGGACCGAAAAGAGCATCCGGTGCTCGTTGCCCGGGGGCAGTGGATACGCGTCCGCGGGATACGTCTCCCCGAGCGGCTTTCGGAGCGCTTCCGCTGCGAAGGTGAACACGGATGAAGCCCGTTCCACCTCGATCCGGGCATCCCGAATGGGTTTTCCAACATCAACGGCGATGCGGCGAGACAGGGTGTCCTTGGCCGAAAGCAACTTTTCCGAGATCGACAATAGGACCTTGGCCCGTTCGTGAGCGGGCGTCCCCCGCCACAAGGCCCCGGCGGTCCGTGCCCCCTTCACGGCGAGGTTTGCCTCGACGGGGCCTCCGCGGCTTATCTCCTGGTCGACCACACCCGTGAGCGGGCGGGCGATGGGCAAGGTCTTCCCCGTCTCCGATGGACGGTGAACACCGTCGATCAGGTGCGGGAGGACCTCAGGAGGCATGGGAAGGGTTTCCGGATGGCGGATGCGGGCCCGCCGGGAGTTTCGGGTCCTTATCGCTCCTCATGGATGGGTTTCGAGCGACGGACCTTTCGAACCCGGGTTCAAGGCTCCGGAGGCCTTTGTGATGTCCAAGCTATACTACGGGCCCACACGTCAGCGTGATGCTCACTTGCCTTTCTTGCTTTCGGTGTAGCCACACCGTCCGCAGGACAGGCGGGAGCCGTGATCGGCGAGGAATGTCCCAGGACCACACGTGGGGCAAGCTTTGTGGGTTCGCTTGAGCGTCCCTCCCTTCACATCGTAGAGACCGACCCTTGCCTTGGCCATGTCCGTCTAAGCCTCCTTCTTCTCGGCGGAAGCGTTCTCCGCGGGCTTCTCGGCCGGCTTGGCACCCTTCTTCTGGGCGAGCCCATTCCGGACCAGGATGTGGTGACGCACCGTGGCCTTGGCCCCCGAATCCGAATCGTAGGCGTGGATGACGCCGCGGCTCAACGGGACCCCATACTGCGCCTCCATGTGCTCGATCACGATCCGGTCGGCCGGGACCGATATGGCCTTGGCAAACTCCTTGCGGACCTCTGCCCGCTTCGGGGAGCTTTCCCGGGCATGCGCGATCTCGACGCGGTACTCCTTACGCGAGAGGAGCGCGTTGGCCCGCTCCTCCGTGATCTTGATCTCCATCTCAGGCCACCTGCATCTGGGCCATGATCTCCTTCGCAAATCGCTTCGTGTCCTCACTCACCTTGATCATGCAAACCCCTCTACGGGGTTGCCCATATATAACTAACGTCCCCAGGGGCATCTCCCCAAGCAGCGAGAGGACGGCCAGGTCCTCCTCCCCATCGACCACGATGAGGCCTCCGCCGGCGCGGACCCGCTCGTGGATCGCCTCCTGGAGGGCCTCGCTCAGAACTCCCGGCGGGCTCTTGGCATGGGAGGTCCGACCCGCATAGGCGGCCTCCAGTTCCTGGGACGGCATGCTCCGGACGCGCTCCGTGTGGCCGTCGATTATGGCGAGAAAAGGAAGCGCTCCGGCCGAGACCGAATCCCGTGTGACCATGTCCCCGCAAGCGGCGAAGGTCTTCCCTCCGGCGAGTTCCTTTTGGAGTTCTGGAGTGGACAGGACCGGGCCGAGCGGGTTCGCAAGCTTCTCACGGAGCCGATCCGGTAGGCGCAGGCTCCGATAGTGATATTCACTTGACCCGGAGGGCATAGCGTCCGGGGGCCTTGATCCCGAGCTTCTGGGATATCTGGGACTTTTCCACGTCGAGGACGACCACATACCCTTGCCATTCGCGGCTTGTCTCCCCCCCGCAGTTCGGGCACTTGGTGCCCTCACAGACGAGGTGGCATTGACGGCACGCCTTCAGACTGATCATGTCCTACGCCTTCCCCTTGGCGGGCGCAACGTGTGGAGTGGCCGCGGCCGGCGCGGCATGGCCGCTCGACCGAGCACGGCCTTCGCCCTTCTCCTTCTTCTTGCGCGCCTCAACGATCCACTCGAGCCGACCCAGACCGGGTTGGCGCATCGTGAGACCGATCCGGCTGTCCCGCGGTGAGATCTCGGAGAGCGAGAGCGAAACGATGCGGACGCGGACCTTGTGGCCGACCTTCAGGTCCTTCTTGGACTCGACACCGATGAGTCGCTGGTTGCGCTCGTCGACGTTCACCCGCTCATCGAGGACCTGGCTCACGTGGAGCAGTCCGTCGAGTGGGCCGATCCGTACGAAGGCCCCGAACTTGCATATCTCGACGACCTGCCCCTCGATGACCTCGTGGAGTTCGGGCCGGAACAGTAGGGCGCGATAGTCCACATCTTGGTATACGCCCCCGTCCCCATGGATGATGCGTCCGTTGCCGACGGGATTGACATCCATGACGGTCACTGTGAGACTGGAGCCCCCGACGAACTTTCCCTCGAACTGCTCCCGGGCGAGTTCCTGAATCACGTTCTTGGAATCTGTACCCAACCGGGAGGGCGGTATCCGCACGACATCGTGACGGTCGTCTATGTAATACATCGGTTGTCTGTGGGACAGAGCCTAAGCTATAAAAGCTCAGCTTGGAGCCGATGCTTCACCGGGGTGTAGGGGCCGCCCGCAGGGCCGTTAGTGTGCGGGCGGCGGGGGGTAGTTCCCCGGGTAGCTCGGCTGCTGGGGGCCCACGTAGGGTTGGGGCTGGGTCGGCATGGGTCCCGCAGGGTTTCCCGCGGACATCGCCCGGCTCTTTCGGCGCCGGCCCATCCAGAGCACGGCACCCAAGATCACCACGACGGCCACGATAACGACCACGAGCACCAGCATGAGCGGGAATCCCGCCGGGCTGGAGCTGCTGCCCTGGGCTGCCTGCAGGTTCGAAGCTGCGGCCTGGGTGGCGGCCTGGGGGGTCTCCGGCGTGGTCTGAGTGGACTTTCCACCCAAGTTACCGCCGTTCGATCCCACCACACCAAGGTGGGCACCACCGAACTGGTAGTAGAACTCATCCGAGCCCGCTGCCCCAAGCGCCGGGTGGTGAGCCCCGCCCATCAGGGAAAGGGGTCCAACGCCGCTGCCTGAGGTGGAGGAGACCAGGGTGGAAGGCACCAAGACGACACCGTCAGAGAAGCCCCAGTTGCCGGTGGTGGATAGCTGGATGTCCTGAGCCGTCGGGGATTGGCCGTTCACAGTCGTCGGGAGGTTGACGGTCCCGAGGTCCGTGCCCATGAGGCTGATGTACCCGGTGCCGGTCGCACTGAGCGATCCACTGGTAGAGTTCGCGTAGATGCAGCTCTGGCCCGAGAGATGCCAGGTGGCTGGGCATCCGGCGCTCGTGCCGTTGCCAAGTCCGCCGGCAAAGGCCTCGGGGACCACGACGTACTCGTGGGCATTCGCACTGACGGCGCCTGAGGCCGTGTAGTTGCTCACGGAGGTCCATGACTCACCGGTCGTCGGGTTCATCGGGATAAGCCCGAGCGACGGGGCAAAGTTGATCTGGGCGTTCCCGTTCACATTGGCCCCAAGGGAGCCGTTCGCCGAATAGGAACTGGAGGTGCCTGCGTACGTGCTGGAGGCGGAGGCGGCGAAGTTGGCGTTCACATTGGCCGCGATGTAGGTCTGGGCGTTCTCGACGGCCAGCGCCGTAGCCGTGCTGCTGGTGCCGCCGCTCGTGACCGTGACCTGGCCGGAGTTGGTGAAGTTGATGAAGTCGTTCACAACGTACCAACCGTTCGCGTTGACATTGAAGGAACCGGAGGAAGAGTAGCCGGAAGAGGAGGATCCCTGGTAGTTCGCATTGACCGATGCGACGATCGTGAGGGCCTCGTAGACTTCGACCATCTCACCGCCCGAGGTGTTGGTCTGGATGTAGATCACTTGAAGGCCGAGCTGAAGGGACCCGGATTCGTGGAACGAACTGCTGTACGAGGTATTGTTCCCGTAAAGGTTCCCCAACTGGCTGTCGTTCCAATACCATGCCCCACCGTACGCCCAGGCATTCCCGGTCGAACCCGCAGGGATCGTTGGGGGTGGAGGGGGAGAGGACGCCGAGGCCAAGGGGACAGCCAGCAACATTCCCGCGATCACGGTCAATACGCCAAGCGCCTTCCAGTTCAGGGTTCCGTCAGACATGTTAGAAAACATCACCGCGCATCAAGTATATGAAGCTATGTTCAGATGCCGACAGGCCCCCGGGAACGTTCCGACGTCACTTACACGGTGATTTCGAGCGGCATCGCTATGGTCCCCCGCCTACAGCCAGCCCTTTTCCACGGCTTCGAGCGCATGATAGGTGACCACGAGGTCGGCCCCGGCCCGGAAGAATGCCGTCAGGATCTCGGGCACCAACCGTTCCTCGGTGACCCAACCCTTCTGCGCGGCGGCCTTCACTTGGGCGTACTCCCCGCTCACGTGGTAAGCGGCCAGAGGGTGGGCGAACCGCTCCCGGGCCCTCCAGAGGAGGTCAAGCTGCGTGAGTCCCGGCTTGACCATGAGTGCATCCGCACCCTCCTCGACATCCAATGCTAGCTCTCGTAGGCCCTCCCGTGCGTTCGCATAGTCCATTTGGTACCCTTTGCGATCGCCCACTTCAGGGGCCGAATCTTCGGCCTCTCGGAACGGCTCGTAGAGCGCACTAGCGCTCTTGAGGCCATAGGACAGTATGGCCGTGTCTTTGAACCCTGCGCCATCGAGACCGGCCCGGAGGGCCGAGACCTGACCGTCTGCCATGGCGCTCGGAGCCACCCAGTCGGCGCCTGCGCTCGCATAAGCAACGGCGGTCTTCGAAAGAGCGGAGAGGGTCGTGTCGTTGTCTACCCTTCCCCCCTTCCCGAGCCCGCAGTGCCCGGAACGCGTGTAGGCACAAAGACAGACGTCCGCAATGAGGGTCAAAGAAGTCGTCCCGGAGTGTCTTCGGAGGAATCTCGGGATGACCCCCCGCGGGTCCCAGGCACCAGCACCATCCTCCCGCTTACGTTCGGGTCGACCGAATAGGAGCAAACCGCCCAGTCGTGCCTTCTCTGCGCGGCGCACGATGGCATCCGCTTGTTCCAGCGGATACCGGAACTGCCCTGGCATGGCCGCGATTGGCTCTTCCCGAGAGAGCGCGGGGTCTAAGAAGATGGGGAGGAAGAGCCGCTGGGGAACGATCCGTGTTTCCCGCAGTGTTTCCCTAAGCCACGGTGTCCGGCGGAGTCGTCGCAAGCGCACCGCAGGGTATCCCATGGTCCTATGCGGGTGTCGGGACGATGAGGAGCCGCTCCGCCACAGCGATCGCCTTTGTGCGTTCTTCCGGCGAGAGACTGCGCAAGGAGACGATGCTAGGTAGGAGCAAACGCTTGATGAGGCTCGTCGAGAGGTTCCGGATCACGGTCTCCACTTCCGGGGGAGAACCGAGCAGGGAGAGCGCCTTCTCACGCTCCTCACGGGCCACCATCTCCGCCTGGGCCAACAGTCGCTCTGCAAAGCGGGCGATGTCCCGCTCCTCCTGCACCCGCGCAAACTCCCGGGATTCTTCCCGCACAATGCGGCGGGCGCTCTGGATAGAGCCTGCCTTCCCTAGCGAGATCCGATGGGACTCCCGTCGGAGGTCCTCCATCGTGAACCGGGAGAACTGATGGGGGTGACCTCTCACACCCAAGTTGGGCGGCACTCCCAGGTCGACCACTGTGAGCGCAGTATCACGCCCTCGCGTGGTCTCCGGGGAGATCAAAAGGAGCGGTCGTTGGGTCTCGGCGGCGCAGAACACGACGTCGAACCGCTTGAGGTTCCGCGCCAGCTCTCCCGGGGTCACAGCCTCAAAACCTCCCTGGGAACGAAGTTCCGTCCGTCGCCGCTCGGACCGAGCCGCAACGGTCACGTTCCGGGCCCCGTCCCGGAGGAGCCGGGAGAGGATCTTCCCGCCCATCTGCCCCGCCCCCAGGACCCCGATACGGGTGCGAGTCAGGTCCGGGTGTTCCCGGCGGGCCTGTTCGATCGCCAAGCGAGCGAGAGAGGTAACACCATCGTGCAGGTGGGTCTCGTTCCGCACTCGCTTTCCGACGTGGATCGCCCGTTCGAAGAGCTCGGAAAGTGCGCGGTCCGTAAAACCGGCGTTGGTCGCCGTCTGATACGCCGATCGGACCTGGCCTTGGATCTCGTCCTCGCCAATGAGCTCCGAATCGAGGCCGGCAGACACCTCGAAAAGGTGTTCGACGACCCGTACCCCGGCGTAGAGTTCTTGGTGGGGGTCCAATCGGAAGGAACCGATGAAACGGCGGACGGCAGGCTCCACCCCATCGGGCATCGAGAAGTAGAGCTCGAAGCGGTTGCAGGTCCGGAG
>JAKBKR010000119.1 GCA_021832495.1 bacterium
GACAGCCGCGAGGGGCCTCCCGGTGGTCTCGGGGGTGAGGACAAGGGAAATGACGAACCCCGCAAAGGAGGCGGCGCCCAAGATCCAGAGCATGTAGGAGAGGCCGTAGGCGATGACAATGCCGGTGAAGAGGAATGTGGCGATGGCCGCCCCTGCCTTGCCCGAAGCGGCCGAAATGCCGTGGCCCGTCGCCCGGAACTTCGTCGGGAAAACTTCGCTCGGAAGCACGAAGGTGGTGGTATTGGGACCCATATTGGCGAAGAAGAAGGTCATCGCATAGATGGCCAGGAACAGCCCAAGGTAGTTGGCCGTGAGAGGTTGGAGGAACATCGCGACGAGAACGAACGACAGGGTCATGACCCCGAACCCAATCACCTGGAGGGTGCGTCGGCCGACCCGATCGATGAGGGTGACGGCGGCCCAGTAGCCCGGGATCGATGCGAACAGGGCGATCAGGATATTGCCCTCCGCCAGGCGGAGGAGATAGGCGTGTGGGTTGGCGAGCGAGGTCGCGAACCCGGTGTAGGCCAGCACGGTGGGATTGAAGATGTTCGAGGAATAGAACGCGACGTCGACGAGGAACCAACAGGCCGCCGTACCGAACAGGACCGTGGCATACCGCGAAAAGAACGTGGAATAGGTGACCTTCGCAGTCCGTACCTCGGTGGTCCCGACCGTGTTGAGCTCGGATCCCGTGAGGGTCTCCACCGCCGCCTTGGCCGCCCCGGCATCCCCCTTCACCTTGAGGGTGAACCGCGGGGTCTCCGGCATCCGGGTCCGGAAGTATATCGTGGCGAGGGCCGGCACGGCGCCGAGCCCGAGGACGATCCTCCAGGTGATATCGAGTGAGTTCCCGGGAATGAAGAGAAGGGCGGCCAAGGTCACGAGCGCGCCCGTGAGCAGGCCGAACCCCTGCATGGCGAATACGGAGGCCACCAGCCGGCCCCGGCGTTTCACGTTGGAAAACTCGCTCATGATGGTCGCGGAAAGGGGATAATCCCCCCCAACGCCAATCCCCACGACCAGCCTCCAGATCGCCAGCACGACCAAGGTGTCCAGACCGAGGAAGGGGCTCGCCAAGGCGCTGCCGATCGAGCCGATCGCCATCACGGTGAGCGTGATCGCGTACACCTTCTTCCGCCCGATCCGGTCCGCCAAGAAGCCGAAGACGAGCTGTCCGATGATGGCCCCCACCAACGCCGCCGCGCTGACAAGGGAAACCTCGAGCACGGGAGAGTATTTCGGTGTCGAAAAGTAGACGAAGCCGAGGATCGGCAGGACCAGCGAGATGACGAAGAGGTCGTATGCATCCGAGAAGAACCCCATCCCGGCGATGACGATGGTCTTGAGATGGTAGCCCTGGGTCGCCGCAGCGTCGAGCTGCGTCAGAATACGCCGTTCGTCCCCGATCGCCACGTTCTTACGTGTGCGAGCGGGACTCCGGATAAATAGGATTCCAACATAGAGTATATAGTCATATATAGAACTCTAAAAGTTCGGTCCGCCGCTGATTGAGCGGGACTCCGGAACACCCCACCGTCAAGGCCCAGACCTACCTCGGGGAGGGGTCGGGCGCCCGATGTGGGCCGGTATTCACCCAGGGCTTCCTTTCTATGCGGTCATTTGGGATCGGAGGTTGCTGAATGACGACGCCCTGGAGCACCCTCGCTCATCGAAGGAAGAGGGGTCCACCCAACACGAAGAAGAAGATCAGAGCTAGGAAAATGAGGAGGATGGCCCCGGCCCAAACTTCCTCGTTGGACCGGTACCCATATATGGGAGGCGGTCGGGGAGGGAATCCGAAGCGCTCGAGGAAGAGCAGAAGACCGAAGGCCGACACCACGAAGATCGTCCCTATGATCGCATCTGCCCAATCGGAAGTGGTGTTGCAGTACTGCGTCGCACCGAGGCAACTCGCCGCACTCAAAACGCCGAAGAACATCGAGAAGATACCGATGATGCCACAAAAATAGACGATGCCGAGGAAATAGAGTGTTGTCTCCCGGTGTAGTCGCCGGGAGCGTCCCGATCCTGGAGGGGGGGTCACCGCCATCCCGACCTCTCTTGTGTAGCGGGGTGGACGCACGCGTTCCCGCACATCCATCGTAGAGCGGCAACCTCCCCTCGATCGGTTCTCCCAAAGTCCATCGGAGTTCCCTACCGTATTCCGAGAGACCCCGAGGCATAAGGTGTTTTGCCTGAGGGTGCGACGGTTAGAAAGGGGAGGGCCACGCGCCCCGCTTTCTTATGAGCTTCCGCCCCGTGACGGGGTCTGGATGGCTTCCCGAGTGGTCCGACTGGGCGTCTCACTGGAACCCGAGCTCTTGACGGCATTGGACCGGTGGTCGGCGTCGCGCAACTCCTCGAGCCGCTCGGATGCGATTCGGGCCTTGATCCGAAGGGAGATGGCCGAAGAGAACCTCGTGGACCCGATGGCCGATGCGGTCGCCGCGGTCACGGTGCTCTACCGACACACGGACTTCGGGGTCCAGCGACGGCTCACCGCCAGCCAGCATCGGTGGGGAGGGCACATCATCTCCTCGACCCACTTCCACCTTCAAGGGGACGCGTGCCTCGAGGTGTTGGTTCTGGAAGGAAAGCGGGCCGAGTTGGTCCAAGCGGCGGAAGATCTCCGGGGAGTCCGTGGTGTGATCCACGGAGACTATCTCCTGACCTCTCCGCACGTTGCCGGTGGCCGGACCGGCCACGAGCACCCCCATCCCTCGCATGCACACGGCTCCCGCAGTCGAAGGAGCGGTTAGGCTGCGCATCGTTAGTGGCCCTTTGCATCCGGTAATGGGATCTTGGCTGTTCCCCGGCGACGTCTCAGGCAGCGCCGAGAAGTCCGTGGGAGTCGAGTCGACCGAGTTTCGGGTCAGCGTTGGACCGCACGAGCCATCACAAGGAAAGGCTCTCCATTATCGGAGAATCGTAGGCCTGGATGGATGACCTCGAAGCCCTCGCGCTGATACAGTCGCACCACCGGATTCCGGTCACGTTGTGTCGAGAGAACGACCCTGTGATTCGGGATGACCTCGAGCGCCCTTTGGATCAACCGGGTTCCGTACCCCCGACCCCGGTACGCGGGGATCACCCCCATCTCGACGATCTCGAAAGGATCGGTGAACCATTGTGTGCGGATTGTTTCGGGGAGCTCGGCTACGACGTGGTCGAACCACCATGTCCCCGGGCGACCGCTATATCCGTAAAGAAAGCCCACAGGGGCCGTAGAGGTCCCAAGGTCGAGCGTGAGCAGTAGGAAACCCGGGCGCCTCCGGTGTTGGTTCCATCGCTCGAGATATTGTGTCTCCGTTTCCACTCCGTTGTGAGGGGAGCTTCGGAACGACTCGGCATACAATGCGTAGATTGCCTCGCCGAGTAGGAGGGCGCTCTCCGCGGAGTGCTGCGTGATCCGAGGGCGTAGATGTCCATCGTTCACATCGACCCATGAGAAGGGCGACCGTGATAATCCTATTGGCACTGGTCGCGGGCCGGGACCTCACCCCTCTCGACCTCCTAGCCATATTGATGGTGGTGTGCCCATCCGAGCGCTACTCGGGCGACGAAGGTGGCTTCGGGACCACTTGGAGGACCGACCGCAAGAAATCCGCCATGTCCTCCTCGTGAATAGTACTACCGCAGTACTCACACGTGCGCCAGGCGCTCTCTGGGGTGTCCTTTGTGACCCGGAAGGAAGCTCCGCAGGAGGGGCATCGGTAGGCAGAGGTCATGCCCGACCTTCGGAAGGCCTGTATGAGCTGACCGAGGTCGAGCGTGACCGTTGCGGCCTGAGCGCGGGTGCGCTCCTTTCCGGCCTCATCGAAGAAGCCCCCCATCTCGTACGTTCGAGCGGCGTCTTCCGACCGACCGGATTGGGATAAGATGCGGGCGATCCCTTGGGTCGCAGACTTCCAGCGTACGTCCCAGAAAGATCCCGGGGCCCGGGTGGACAGGGCTCGGGCCGCGGCTAGCACGGAGGGTTGCCCCCGAAGCAGGGTGTACTGTCCCGGATCGGTCGGATCGAGGTAGATCCAGACATCGGTGCTCCGGCCATCCGCTACCGGTGTGGAACCGGCCAAGAGCCCTTCTTCCAGGTACCGGAACGGAAGGCGCTGGTCGCCCGGGCTTCGGCTGTACCGTTGGAGGGCTTCGACCATGTCGCTCGGGAGGCCCGGCAGGTTCACCACGAACTCGGGGCCGTAGATCCCGCGGGTTCGATCGACCATCACCTTCGCCTTTCGCAAGCGATCACGGAGATCGTCGAAGAGGCAGCTGGCCAGGGCATCCTGCAGGATCGGTTCCGCACATCCCGGCGAGCACGCCCCCGTACGCGCCAATTCCTCATCGTAGGTGTGGACGAACCCGAGGGGATCCTCGGAGGCATGGACCACGTGGACGGAAAGTATCGTACCGCACTGCGCACACATGGGCTTCTTGCATGTGACGCACACACTGATGTCCCATGGCCGCACCGAAGCTCCACAGGTTGCACAACGAGTGGTGGGAGAGGAGGGCCTCCGATGCACGCGATCGGCGAACAGTTCGCCGAACGAGGAGCGGGGGTTGACGGGATGCGATGGGTTCATGGGAGGTCCGTCGGAACTTATATCGGTCAAGGAACGGTAGGTTAAAGGGTGTCGCAACCTCTCCTTGAGGTTTGCGAACATGAGCCACACGAACCGGGGGGTCGACACTTGGACCCCCGTTGCATCGCTCCCGCTCGATCCCCGGATCCTGGCTATCCTCCGCGCGGACGGCATCGAACGACTCTACCCGCCGCAGTCGGAGGCGTTGGCGCCGGTGTTGTCCGGGCGCAGCGTCGTCCTCGCCTGTCCCACCGCCTCAGGAAAGTCCCTGGTGGCTTATCTGGCCTTGGCCACAGCCTACCTCAAAGGAGGGAAGGGTCTCTACATCGTGCCCCTCCGGGCGCTCGCCAGCGAGAAGTATCACGAACTGCGCGCGTTCGAGAAGCTCGGCATGCGGGTCGGGATCACCATGGGCGAGCACGACATCACCTCCCAGGACCTCGAGAACTTGGATGTCCTCGTCGCCACGAGCGAAAAGGCCGACAGTCTCCTCCGCCACAAGAGCCGCTGGATGGAAGGGGTGAGCGTCGTGGTGGCGGACGAAGCGCACCTTCTCCGGGAACGTACCCGAGGCCCAACCTTGGAGATCACCCTTTCTCGACTCCGTCGGCACCACCCCACCCTTCAGGTGATCGCGCTCTCCGCCACGATCGCGAACTCGGCCGAGCTCGCCGCATGGCTGGATGCCGCCCACGTCTCCAGTATCTTCCGTCCGGTCAAGCTTCGCATGGGCACCTATAGCGGGGAGTACATCCATTTCTTGGATGGGGAGCACCGGAAGCTGGACGGAACCGGCGACCCCACAGAGAAGCTGACCCGTACCGTGATCGAGGGGGGCGGGCAGGCGCTCGTTTTCGTGAGTACCCGGCGAAACTCCGAATCGCTGGCGGAACGCCTCGCCACGACGGTGGAACGGTTGCTCACCAAGGAGGAATCCGAAGGGCTTCAGCGCGCTGCCCGCAAGCTCGGGCACTCAGGGGAGGAGACGACCAGCGCCACCCGCAAACTATCGAGCCTGGTGGCGCGGGGAGCGGCCTACCACAACGCCTCTCTCACGAACCCCGAACGCCTGCAGATCGAGACGGCCTTCCGCTCCGGCCTCCTCAAGTGCATCGTGGCCACGCCCACTTTGGCGGCCGGGGTCAACCTTCCCGCCCGCCGGGTCATCATTCGGGACCTCACGCGGTACGAGGAGACGCTCGGCATCACCGCACCCCTTCCCACGTTCGAGGTCCAGCAGATGTGCGGCCGTGCGGGGCGTCCCCGATACGATCCGTACGGCGAGGCGGTCCTCGTTACGCGTTCTGAAGAGGAGGGCGAGGACGTGCGGGAACGATACCTCCTGGCCCCCCCGGAGGAGGTGGACAGCAAACTCGCCTCCGAAGCCGTGCTCCGGACCCACCTGCTCGCCCTCGTGGCCTCGGATGAGGTGCGGAACGAGGCCGACCTCCGGGCCTTCATGCAAGGCACCTTCTATGGCCACAAGCTCCCGGTGCGCGATCTGGAGGCCCACATCTTCCTCGCCCAAGAGTTCTTGGAGAAGCACGATCTCCTGCGACGCGGGGAGCTCCGGGCCACCCCCTTCGGCAAGCTGGCCTCAGACCTCTACCTGGATCCCGTCACCGCGGTGCTCATGCGGATGGCCTTGCGGCGGGCGACCGAGGAGACCGAGGCTTTCCCCTATCTCGCCGCAGTGGCCGGTACCCCCGACGTGGCACCGATGTACCTGCGGCGGGACGATTACGCCGTGGTCGCCCCCCGGGCGGCCCAGGAGGAGAGACGCCTGCTTCTGACGGAAGAAGACGAGCTTCTGGACCTCGAGGAAGAGTCCTTCCTCTCCACGATCAAGACCGCCATGGTCGTCGAGGAGTGGATCGACGATCGCCGGCCGCTTTCGGCCCTCACGGAGACCTATGGCATCGGGGCCGGGGACCTGCACGCCCGCGTGGAGCGCATGGAATGGCTCCTATCTTCCATGGCCCAATTGGCGCGCTGGGAACACCGTTCGCTCGCCAATCGGTTGGACGAGCTTTCCGTCCGGGTCCGTTATGGTATCCGGTCCGAGCTCCTCGACCTGGTGATGTTGCG
>JAKBKR010000120.1 GCA_021832495.1 bacterium
AAGGCCGGGCTCTCACCGGGCGACGAGATCCTGGCCGTGGATGGCACCCGGGTCCAGTACGACACGCTCTCGGATGCGCTCAAGCGGTACGCCCCCGGGGAGACGGCAACGATCACCCTCTTCCGGCGGGCCAAGCTCCGCACGGTCGAGGTCGAGTTCGGCAAGGCCCCTCCCGAGAAGTGGCTCATCAAACCCCGCGAAGGCGTCACCGCGGAACAACGCGGGATCGCCACGCAATGGCTAGGGGCGAACTGGAAGGACCTCGAACCATGACCGAGGTACCGAGCGGCGCCGTTGTCGTGGGAATGACCGGGGCGAGCGGTGCCCCGATCGCCGTAGCAGTAGTGCGGGCCCTCCATTCCGCCGGGGTCCCGGTCCATCTCATCGCTTCCGAGGCCGGCCAGGTGGTGCTCCGGGAAGAGTGCCAGCTCACTATCGACGACCTGCGAGCGCAGGTCACCACCGTGCTCGGAGAAAAGGAGTTCACGGCGCGGGTGGCGAGCGGCTCGACCCCGACCCGCGGGATGGTGATCGTCCCTTGTTCATCGAACACCCTAGCGAAGCTCGCCCACGGGATGGCCGACACGCTCATCACCCGGGCGGCCCACGTCCATCTCAAGGAGCGTCGACCGCTCATCCTCGTCCCCCGGGAGACTCCGCTCTCGGTCTTCACCCTCCGGAACATGACCGCCCTTACCGAGGCCGGTGCCACCATGCTCATCGCATCCCCGCCATACTATCTCCGGGCGAAGACCGTCGACGAACTCGTCGGTTACCTGGCGGGCAAGGTGCTCGACCATCTCCACGTTCCGCATACCCTCTACCGGGGTTGGAGATCGGACGAGGGCTCGGTGTGAAGCTTCCCACCCTTCCCCGGCGCGAGGTCAACGTCCACCTCTCCATGGGGGGGGTGGCCCTTCTGCTCGTACTCCTCATACTCATCACGCCAGCCCTTGAGAACGGGGTCTCCACCCCGAGCGGGTCCATCTTCAGCCGGGCAGAGCTCTTCGTAGACTATCTCGGGAACTCCTCCGTTGCGCTCTACGTGGAGAGCTACGGCCATGTCCGGTTCTCTTCCATCACCCTCGGGGTCAACACTTCGCTCGGCAACACCACGGCCGGTACCTTTCCCTCCCTTCATTGGAACTATTGGCAGAATGCCACCGACCGGATCGACTTCTCGATATTCGTACAGAACACGACCGAATTTGCCATCAACGCCACGACCGTCTACGCGAGCCCTCCTCCCGTCACTTATACGACGTCGTACGGCAGTTATGGGTTCGTCCTAACCCCCACCGCTTCGGGTCTTGTCATGACCGTCATCCCGTTCGGGAACCTCCCTTCCACCCAGACACAAACTTGGCCGGTGACCGATCTTCCCCAAGCCCTGGTCCTCTCCGAGCGGTCCTCGTCGGGGGTGAAGGCATGAGACCTTCGCGTGCGATCCTTTTTTGGACCCTCGTGCTCGCCGTCCTCGTCGTCCTCGAGCTGGCCGAGGTGTTCAAGTTCTTCACGCTCGGCTACGTCGCCGTGCTAGCCAATCCGCTCGCCTTCATCTTCTCGATCGTGCTCATCACGATCCTCGCATTGGTCGGCGCGCTCTTTATCGGTATTTATATCGCCCATCGCATCCTCTCCCCGCAGGGGTTCACCCCATTCGAGGAGGAGATGCTCCACATGCGAGAGGACGTTTCGAAGCTTCGGGAAGAGATGGACGGCCTCGCGCGCTCCCTCCGAGGGGGTCCCGAGAAGAAATGAAGGTCCCGGTGATCGACAACGGGGGACAATGGACCCACCGGGAGTACCGGGTCCTCCGGGACCTGGGGGTCGAAACCTCGATCGTTCCCAATACCACACCCTTTGAGCGGTTGGAGGCCGACGGGATCGTCCTGAGCGGAGGTACCCCGAGCTTGGAGGGCACTACCCGTGGGTTGGAAGTGGAAGAATCGTACCTCGAAAAGGCCCAGGTTCCCATTCTCGCCATCTGCCTCGGCCATGAGCTCTTGGCGCAGCACTTTGGCGGCGCTGTCGGCAAGGCTCCTACGCCAGAGTTTGGCCGCACCCTTGTAAAGATATCCGAGACCTCCTCTCCCATCTTCCTCGGCCTCCCGGACGCCTTCGTGGTGTGGGCTTCCCACAACGACGAGGTCATCCGTCTACCCGAGAAATTCCGTACGATCGCCCGTTCAGAGACCTGCACCGTGGAAGCCATGGCCCATGAAGACCGTCCGTTGTTCGGGCTCCAGTTCCACCCGGAGGTCGAGCATACCGAACACGGCGAGCGGATCTTCCAGAACTTCCTCGCCCTTTGCCACCGTTAGGAGGCTCATCCGAGAATGCCGCGTATCCGGTCCACCTCTGGGGGAAAGGAAGAACAGATCCTCAATCGGGCTCGGGAGCTCCGCCGGAACCCTGCTCCGCTCCTCCCCGAGCTTACCGAGGATTGTCCTACGGCGCCCTTCGACCGCATACGGGAGGAACTCGACAAGATCCAGGAGTCCTCAGACGACGTCGAGGCGCTGAAGCGCTGGATGGTCCGGGGGTCCGACCTGCCGCGCGCCTATGCGGGACTGCTCTTCTTCCTGAAGGAGCGCCCCGATGTGGTCACGGCCATAGGTAGGTACTCGACCGGGACCATCCCCTACCTCCCCCTCGGCAACGCTCCCCCCGAAGCCCAGATCGCCGTCCAGTACTACAACGATCCGCGCCGGCTGCTCATGGGATACCTCAAGTTGGCGAAGGGCGGGCTCTTCGGAGGAGGCGGGCTCCATTTCTACGCTATGGAGAACAAGATCGTCTGCACGGGACGTTCAGGACAGCCCCCCGACCGGTTCGTGGCGCAAGCCATCGCCCGGGTCCCCTATCGCCTGTTCCCCGTGGAGGTCAAGGGCGAGCGTTCCTTCGTTTGTCAACACCTCCAGCGTGGGGAACTGCTCCCCCATCTGAAGATCCGTTGGGATGCCGCCCGGGCCGCCATCCGGGTCTGCCGCCGGTGCGCGCGGGAGGATACGCATCTTCTAGGTTCGCTTCTCGAGAACATGGCCGTCCCGGACCCGATGAACAGCTTCGAGGTCTCCCTCGAGTATCCTGTGGAACACCACCACAAGGGGACGTGCTTGTTAGCCGACCTGCCGACCCATGCCCCGGCCACCGAACGCAACTACCGCCGGGGCAAGGTCTCGGACGCAGCGTTCATCGCGGAGTACACCCGGGAGACCGAGGACACCCTCCGCCGGAGCCGGGGCCAATGCTTCGTAGGAGGAGGGCAGTGTTATGCGACGGACGCCACCGCGTTCGTGGAAGCGCTCTCCCCTACGGAAGCGGAACGGATCGTGCTCTCCCAAATGCTTCCCGAGCACATCGGACCCCTCCTTGTTTCCGATTGTACGGCAGGGAAGACCCTCGAGGTGCTCTGGAAGGACCGGGCCCTCGAGATCCTCCGGGTGATGGGGGCCGACGACGCCGAAGCAGGTCGGTTGCTCGCCGAGTTCCAGAGCTCCCCCGGACGGGTGAGCGAACTGATCGAACGGCTCCACCGAAAGGGAAAGGAGCGGGCCATCCTTTCCGAACTGCCCGAGTATGCAGAAACGGCCGCCGAGGCGGCCTTTGCGATATCCGTTTCCCGTCTCTACCGGACCCAGGGCCCCCAGGCCGTGGAACAGCGACTCACCTCCGAACTTCCTGAGGAGGAGAAGGTGAAGGGACTGGCCTGGGGCTTCCTGCTCGCCATTGGCAAGGGAGCCGAGAAGCACGAGTGGCGCTTTTCCAACACGGAGCGGGAGTTCGGGAGCGCCCACGCATCCCAGGCAGGCAAGCTGCTCACGGCCTCCCCCGAAGAGTACCATGAGGCGCTGGCGAGCCTGCTCGCGGCGGCCGGAGTGGTCAACTGGGGTCGGAAGATCCGGTGAGCCCCCCCGGGACCCCTTTCATCGGATGTACGCGTCGGTGACGTCCGTGTCGAAGCTCTTGACGAACCGCATCCGTCCGCCGTCTCCTTCCGGCAGCAGCCGAAGGAACGGGTAGCGCTCCCACAAGTCCCCACCGGCAAGGCGGGTCACGAGGTGGTCGGGGCCGAACGTCGACTCTGAGACCCGCAGGGTGACCTCGCGGACGCTGCGCTCGTCCCAGTATCCAAGGGTGTGCAGGTACTCATGGGCCAAGATGACAAAGACAAAGGCGTTGGTCTCGGTGGGGGAGTCCACCACCCTCCGAATGCCCTGGTACAACGTCTCGTTCATGACGATGACGTTGCCAGTCAACTGCCAGTACGCACCGATGGTCGTCGGCAGATTGGCAAGCGCTAGGCTCAGTCCCGCCCGCTCGATCCCCAGGGCTGATCTTACCGCCTGCCGGACCACGCGGAAGATGCCGTTCAGCCCCTCTGCCTGGTCCAGACGCTCCGACCAGGGAGATTTCGTCCCACTCGTAGGCGCCCTCGGCGAAGTGGAGAACCTCGGACCCGGATGCCTGAGGTCTTGCTCTGCGATGTGCACGTAGTACCCCTCCATCGTCCTTTGGCCTCCGAGTTCCAACAGTTACTATAGTAATGAAAGTATTTATACTATGCTGCTTATAGTTTGACCGGAGGAGAACGCAGGCCGTGGGAAGCGATAAGACGCAGGGCACGCAACGGGATGCCCGCCCGGCCCACCGCGTAGGTGCTGCCCTCCGGGCTGGCCCGGGTCCCGTTTCCCCTCCAGCATCCGATGGTACCGGCCCTGCCCGGTGTCAACTGTCCGAAGTCCTTCACCTCCTTGGCCGGAACCACATCCTCTCAATCCTCAGTTCGTTCCGCCAAGGTCGGCCGAAACGGTTCGTCGAGCTTCAGCGGGAACTCCGACTTTCGCCTAACACCTTGTCGGCGAGGCTCCGGGACTTGGTCGATGCCGGCCTCCTCACCCGGACCACGTTCAACGAGATCCCTCCCCGGGTGGATTATGAGCCCACGGCAAAGGCCCTCGAACTCTTTTCCATTTTTGACGCGCTTGGAACGTGGGCGTCCCGACATGATCTCCGCCCCGAGATCCGCCCTCCCCTCCCACGATAGGGCACGGCGGAGTGGACCCATCACTTCAAGGGCCGAACCTAGATACGAAGTCCCAGTCTCGAGGGAACGCTCCACCCGATTTTGGTAGAGGGACCGGCGCCTTCCCGACCGTCAGCTTAAGAAGCCTTACGCGCTCACGCCCTCCATGGCGGACAAGAAGAACCACCCTCCCGTCTCGCTGACCACGGGGTCTTTGCTGATCCTGCGATCCGCGGACAAGGGAGAGAGTCCCCTCGTCACCCAGGGGATCTTTCGCGGCTACGTCAACTTGGGCGGTGACCAAGCCATGTCCATCGAGATGGACGGGAAGAACTCCGAAGGGCAGGCCCTCACAAGGATGATACCCTGCGCAGCGATACTCTCGCTCGATATCCTTACGCCGGCCAAGCCGGAAGAGGAGAAGAAGAGCGTGGACGTGCGTCCCGTCTACTTCGGTTAATTCCGGCGGCGGGCCGATCGGCCGAACCCGCACGACGCACATACCCCGTGCTGAACGTGGTAGGCGTGGCGACCGCACCGGCGACAAACGATATGGGATATCTTGCCGCCTCGCTTGGAAGGTGTACCCTTTCCCATGGACTTCTCCCCGACCGGAAGGCGGACCCGCTAAAAGGTTTGCCGGCCCCGGATCGGCTCGCTCAGGGACCTCTCGTAGAGAATGATAGTCCCCCCCCAGAGGGATCCGCGAACCAAACCACACCGTTCAGCCGTGCGCAACGTCCCGGGATCAAGTGGGAGGAATGCATCCAAGACATGCCCCCCCTTCTCCGCCGCCGCTGAGAGAAGCCGGTCGAGGGGCCCCTCCAACGGGGAGAACGAGCGAACGGGTCGGTCGCTCCAACTGGAAGAAAAGGGCGACGACAGGACGTAGAGTGCTGTACCTCCGGCCAAACCGTAGAGATTCCCAACGCGAGCTTCGTCCATCAACCGTTCCCGAGTGGTTCGGACCAACCGAAGAGGTTGGGGCACCATCGGGGAGAAGTATCCGTGAAGAGCCTGGACCCACCGCATCCTGACCACGGACCGCCGCGGGGGAACAGAGAGCCGGTCCGCTACCTCGGTCCCCGGGGGCACCTCCCCCGCAAAATGCCCGAGCGTGAGCTTCTCTTTGAAACCGCTGCTTCGGGCCAGTGCGAGGGAGGGACCGTTGGTATCCTCGATCAACATCCGGATGTGGCTCAGACCCTGGCCCTGAGCAATGCGCAAAGTATGTTCGAGGAGCGCTCGCCCCACACCCTGCCGGCGAAGTTCGGGGAGCACCCGGATTCCCCCGATCCACGCTTCTCCACCGCCAAGGTCGTCCAAACGGAGCACGCTGACAATGTCGGCACCCCGCCAACCCCCGATGGCCTGTCCCCCTGCCATCCATTGGGGGACCATGGGGAGCAGGTAATCGTGGGGGACGGCCCGTTCAAGGAGCCGAACTACCGCCCCCCGGTCGGAAAGGCTCAGGGGGCGGAATCGGATGTCCCTTGGGGAAAGCGAAATGCGCTTACGCGTACTCGTAAAAGCCCCGTCCCGTCTTGCGGCCGAAATGGCCGGCATTGACGAGTCGCTTCAAGGACTGGGCCGGCCGGTACTTGGGGTCCCCATAGTCCCTAAAGAGGATGTTTGAGA
>JAKBKR010000121.1 GCA_021832495.1 bacterium
TCAAACCTGCGCACCCAGGGCTACTCAAGCACCACGGGCCATGGATCCCCGTTACTGACACCGGACAAAATGGTTTAATGCCCCCCGAGGGAAACCCGAGCTGATCGAGATTCCCTCGATGAGTCAGTGGGCTCTTCGTAGAGGTGAGTCGCCCCGACGAAGGAGCGGATCAGTGCCGGTCGATCCCTCATTCGCATCACACCCAACCGAACCCCGTGCCGAAGCTCTCTCACGTCGTGCGGCGCGTAGCTCGCGAGCTCGTGGTTCTTCAAGTGACTCCAAACCCATTCGTCCGGGTTGAGTTCGGGGCTGTAGCCCGGGAACCGGTGGACCTCGAGGCGAGGATGGGTGCGGAGGAACTCCCCCACCAGCCTCGAGCGGTGATGGGGTCCATTGTCCCAGAAGACCATGATCGGACGCCTTCGAATGTGACGGAGGAGATGCCGGAGGAACGCCACCACCTGAGGGCCACGAATGGAGTCCTCGTGGACGCGGAAGTAGAGGCGACCCGCGGGGGTCACCCCGCTGATCGCCGAGAACTTCGGCCATCGGCCCTGATGTAGTAACACCGGGGTCTGCCCGATCGGCGCCCAAGTCTTCGCGGCGTACGGGATCAGTGAGAACCCGCTCTCGTCCGCGAAGACCACTACGGCCCTTCGCCGTCGGGCTTTTTTTTATAGCGAGGCCAGGAGCGTCGGCGCCAGCTCTTCACCGCCTGTAGATCCTTCTCGCGTGCCTGTCGTCGGGGGCGCTGCCAGGAGAGACCATGGCGCTTGAGCAGCCGCCACATCGCAGTCTCGGTATATCGGACTCCCCATTCCGTCTCGGTAACCTGGAGGATCCGAGGGATGGTCCACAGGTCGGTGGAGAACCCGTAGGAGAGCGCTCCCCGAGCCAGTAGGTCGGGGAGAGTGGCGAGCTGGTCTCGAGGCACAAGGGTGGGGCGACCGGACCGAGGGACGGCTCGGAGGGCCTTCGGCCCTCCGTCCTCGATGGCCCGCTTCCAATAGCACACCGCCGCCGGAGTTACCCCAAGGAGGTGAGCTACCTCAGCTTGAGACCGACCTTCCGAGAGAAGATCGAGTCCCTTGAGTCGCCGTTCCTCGAGGGAAGCGGTGTCGCGATGTCGAAGCGTCCAACCCGGCATGCCCGGAGGGAGAGCGGTTCCCGGATATTAAATCATTTAATCAGGAGTCAGTAGGCTCGCCATGGGCGCGAGTAACTGGGGTACATGACTCATGGGAAGTACTTGACAGATCTTCCCCGAGTGTGGTCGCGATTTCTCACGCGCTCTTCATCGATGAATCCGGCAACGCCCAGCCAGGCAGATCGGTGACCTCGCTTTGGGTAACCGTTGCCCTCGCAGTTGCGTTTGAACGCGCGAGGGAGCTCAACGTTCGGATAGATGCGCTTAGGACCCGGAACTTTCGCTCCAGACTAAAGGAAGTCAAAGGCTCGGAAGTTCCGCATGAGCTGGCCAGGGGCAGGACTACCGACGACCTCGCACAGGATCTCGCAACGATACTCCGCGAGTTTGACGCACACATCTGGGTTGTCGCTGCGAGCCGACAAAGTGACGGGCCAACCACCAAAGGAACGGCCCGTCAGCTCGTCCTTGAACGGGTGAACGGGTTCCTAAACTTGGGCCGTTACGAGCCCGCCCACTGGATCATTGTGTGGGATGTGAGCGACGTGCAGGAGTTGGGTGACTTCAGCCGGAGCGTCTCTGAGTTCCGGAACGCGTTTTCGGGAGAGCCTCGAAACGATCGGTTGTTTCCCTCTGTCCTGGGTGGACTTTCTCACGATTGGGGCGGGCTGCAGGCGGCCGACCTGCTCTCTAACTTCGCGCTTCACTTTCGGGGGCGTGAGCTGACATTCCCAGACGTGAACTTGGACAAGGCGCAAGCTTTTGAAACCCAACTCAAGCCCTGCTTGCAGGCGACCGCGACTGGGAGCGTCGTGGGCTGGAAGACGTGGTAACGGTGAGAATGGGCCGAGAGGCCTGACAGCGGTTGCGCCGTCCTCCCCCCAGCAATCTGCCTAGTCACCCCAACTTCTAAAGGCCTTCGGGCGACGTCGGGCCACCCAACCAGACCGTGATCGAACGCCCCCCTCGGTATTGTGAATCTCCATCTGGCGAGACCCCAAGGGTGTGACCTATCCGCTGGGTTCGTGCGGAGCTCGAGCTATCGGCGGGCGACCGCTTCCGGGACGGACGGGGCGCCAGCCGAAGGAGTTGCTACCCGCTCCTCGGGCGGTCGCAGCTTCCGGAAGCTGCCGTAGAGAGCCAAGTCGTAGCCGATCTTCACGGTTCCGGCGATCGCAAACGGACCGGCGAGCCAGGGACCGCCCACGGCAAAGAGCACACCGGAAACCGGTGAGCCGAGAGCCTGCGCGCTGCGGGCGGCCGTCGTGTATCCGGCGGCGGCCGCGCCTTCCTCGCGGGGCACGATCGCCTGGGTGTAGGATTGGCGGGTCGGGACGTCCATCTGTGACAGAGTGGCGCGAGCGGCCCACGCGACTCCGGCCAAAACGACTGTGGGGGTGAACGCGAACAGAATGAGGAGAACGCTCGAAGGAATGTGGGTGAAAACCATCGTGTTGATCAGACCGAACCGCTCCGCGAGTGGCACCGCGAGAAGGAGCGAAACGCCGGCGGCAATGTTGGCGGTCGACAGTATGACGCCGATCGTGTCGGGGGAAGCCCCGAAGCGGAGGACTAGGAAATACGCCACGAGGGCGTTCGTGGTCATGCCACCACCGAACGAATCCACGGTGAAGAGCCCGGAGAGGCGGAAAACGGGCCGACGACTCTCCCCCGAGAGGGGAAGGGACTCCCTTCGCGTGCGGTCGGTGATCCGAGGGGAGGAGAGGCCGAGATAGGTCGGAATCAACGTCAGGCCGAGCAGGCCATAGAGCAGGAAGGTCGTGTCCCGCGGGCCGGGCGGGAGTCCAGACAGAGTGATACTGGCCGCGCTCAGCGGTCCCGCGACCAGCGCTCCGGCAGCGGTCCCGATGTATCCCGCGAGATTGTATGCGGCGAACGCGCGGGTGCGTCGCGGGTCCTCTACCGACCGGGAGAGACCGCCTTGTTCCAGGGCGCCGAGTGGACTGATGTCCGCACCCCCGGCGACAATCCCGCCCAAGAACAGTGCCGGGAGGAGAGACCACGGGCTGGTAAGGTCGTACCACAGAAGGAATCCGCCAGCGGCCACCGCTACGGCGCCGACCAGGAACAGGCCCCTGCGAGCGAGCCAAGGAATACGGCCCGGAATCAGGATCGCCCAGGCGGCGGCCGCTCCCATGGCGACTCCCAGGATGACGCCCACCCAGAGCGGGGAGTAGCCCCCCCGGGTCAGATCGATCGCGAAGACAACGGAGAGGGCGCCCGCCCCGAACCCCCGAAGGGTTCGAGCCGTCGTCAGCGCGAGACGATCGCGTCTATGGCGCCCCTCCTCGGCCGTTGCTAGGGGAACGGGTCGAGCCGGGGTAGGACCGGGCAGTGCGGCCATCTCGTGCCGCCGGAGTCGATTGGACTTGACTCAGTCGCCCAGGACGAGGTCCTCGTGCGACTCCGGTAACAGGACGTGTACCTCATTCCGGCGCTCGTCGACCGTCAGGGTGTGCGCCCCGTATGCCGTCGGAACCCGGGGTGCCGGGCGCACAGGGTTCAGGTCAAATACGTCGACGCTGCCGGGCTCACCGACCGCGCAGTAGAGGCGCGAGCGGCGACGACCGAGCCAGAGGACGTCGGGAGGACCGGCCAAGGGAGCGATCACCCGTGCGGAGCCCGTGGTCAATTCGAGCGTCAGTAGGCTACCCTCGTCGCAGGCACAGTAGAGAACCCGGCCGTCCGGGTCCTGCTCGAGCCCGTGGGGACCCCGTGCCGGCATCGGGAACGTCCTCGCGACCTTGGGAAGCTCCCCCGCGGTGACGGCGGCCACCACGGGCGGGTCGGAGATGTTTACGTAGAACGTGTCGGTCGGCAAGTGGTACAGCGCCCAGCGCGTTCTTCCCGGCGCTTCGCTCTGGCCTAGGACTTTCCCGGTGCGGGCATCGACGAACGTGAGCGTCGGAGGAGCGTGCGCAGCTTTCGGATTTCCCACCCCCGCGACCATCAGGACGCCCCGCTTCGCATCGAACGCCATGCCGTTCGGCCGGACGCCCGTCGGAACCCGGAACAGCTCCCGGGGCGAGTCTCGTTCGAGGTCGAAGATGCTCGCGGTATCCTCGCCGCGGTTCGACGTGAAGAGCAGACGGGCTCCCGCGTCCACCCAGACCCCGGCCACTCCTCGGAGCCCTTGGAGCGACTCTATATGGCGGCGCTTCCCGAGGTCGACGACCTCGACCGCATCGTTCGATGGGTGCGCGGCGTACAGACGGTCGCTCACGGGGTCGACGGCGGTGTGGTCGAACTCGCCTTCGGGCGCGTGCGGCGGTAGCGCGATTCGTGTAATCTCCTTCATGGATTCGTTCTCAACCTCCCGTTCGTCACCTCGGCCGGAGAGAGCCCCGGCGAGGAGCCTTGGACCCTCGCCGCCCTCTCAGCGAAGGGAACGCGAGAGGGTCTCCGGCGAAGATCCAGGCGGTACCTCCCCAGTTCTCGACATCGTGCGCGAGATCGGCGGCCCGCAATCGGTTCAGCGGAGTGTCCGGGAGCAGGAAGAGCGAACGGCGCACCACGCGGGCTCCGGCGCGCTTGAGCCGTCGCCACACCGAAACCCGGTAGCGTGACGGGTTTTCGGGAAGGCGGAAGACGAGCAGAAGCTGGCGCTCCCCGCGGGGGACCGCCCGACTCACTTTCGTGCCTCATCTCCGAAGTAGCGCAGGAGCGCGTCAAAGAGGAGAGCGGTGGTCTCCAGCACGCGAAGGTCGTCGGACTCTGCGAGCAGGATCCCGTAGAGGAGGGCGTCCAGCCCCCGGGACTCGGGAAGGCGAAACTCTCCGAGGTCGATGTCTCGGACGATAGCCGCGATCTTCGAAAGGGCGCGGTCCTTCTGCGGATGGGCCTCCATGAGCGCGTCGAAGGTGACCCTCCCGTCCCGATGTCCCAGACGCGCGCCGGGGAGGTCATACGGGGTGGCGCCCCTGGGGATCGGGTCCCCGCGCCGAAGGAACAGGAACGTGGCCCGGGGATCGACGAACCGTCGAACAAACCAGGCCGAGGCGCAGCGATCGACGTGCGGTCGGCCTTCGGTCACCCACTTCATGCCGAGCGGTTGTGTCCATCGCGCAAGTACGGCTCAGTGACCGGTGTGCTCGAGCTTCCCCTTCTCCTCGATCTTCCACTTGCAGTAGGCGTACAGGGCATCGTAGAGAGGGAACTGGAGACGCTGGTTGTCGTGGTCGTCTTTGGCGATGATGCGGAATCCCGTGGACGCTGCCTCAAGGCCGGCGGCCTCGATCTCTTCGCCCGTGCCTCCGTCGGCAACCCGCACGATCTTGGCGAGCTCCAGGAGCGCGGGATCGGTGAGCTTGAACTTCCGGATCACCGCGTCGAAACTGACGAACGACTGGCCCCCCTCCTCGTAGTGGAACAGCTCAGCGCCGGGGGTGTCGAACGGAGTAGCCCCCTCCTTCTTCGCGACCTCCATGACCTTCTCCCTTGGCACGTAGAGGAATTCGGCGTCCTTGTCCACGAACTTCTGGATCGCCCAGGGGCACGCGATCCGATCGACCCTCGCCTTTTCTCTCGTGACCCACTTCATGGAATCCTCCGCCCGCTAAGGGTGGCGCCGTATATGACTGTAACGGTAGTTACATGTAGACTGTGCTGTGCCGGCAATAGATAGGTCAACGGGGTCAGGGTTTCCCTTGGAGGGGTTTGACCCTCTTCATCCACTCTTGGGCTTTCTCCTCGGACCCGGGGCCCCACTCCATGATGAGCCGAAATCCCTCGTCCAGCATCGCCTTCCGGTCCTCGTCCCGGGGAATCTCCACCGGCGGGCGGACCCGACCCTTCAATTTCCTCCCCTCCGCCTTCTCCTCCTCCGTCACCGTCCCCATCTCCCTCACAAGGTCCCGACCCTCCCACCCCGTCCCGACCACATAATCCTCGTTGATCCAGTTCGACACCACCGCCACCAGCCCCCCACACACCGTCATCTCCATCGCCGTCCTCCCGTTCCCGGTCCGGTGTCGGATCCATCGGTGCCCCTGCTCGCACACCCAGTTCGTCCTCTCGATGGCCACCGGGGTCCCCCACCGGTCCCTCATCTCCACGAACAAGTGTTCCCGACGCTTCTCCCACGCCTTCGGGATCTCGAGGCCCCACCGCCTCACTTCCTCGTCGTCGTACGTCCCGATCTCGGACTCGATTCGAGCCACCACCTCCTCCGTCTTCCGTCGGCCCTCTTCCGCCAGCGTCACTCCCCGACCCTCCCGACCCGTCGGGTCCCGCCCCACCGCCAGAGCCTCCTCCACCCGCTCCAACCATCCCCGAACCACCCGGAGCCGAGATCCCCAGACCCGTAGCTCCGAGTCCTCCGCGATGCGTCTCAGGAGGTCGTCGGCCTCCTCCAAACTCCCCAGACTCACCTTCCGCCTCACGTTCCACATCCTCACCGCGTGCGTGCGCTCCCGGGCTCGACACGCCCTCTCCCAGACCTCGAGATACGGAACTTCGAACGGATAC